>NZ_PZJK01000020.1:220-3337 GCF_003206675.1 Salinicola sp. RZ23 | reverse complement strand
GAGTTCTAAGCCATCCGCTTCGTCACGCGACACGCTGACAAAGTCGATCGCTTAGAGCTTCTGCTCTAACGCTCTTTAACAATATGGATCATGCTGACAGTTCTTCACCATTCGTGGTTGGAATGGCGAAGAACGAAAAGTGATACGTCTCAAGCGTATCCGGCAATTGTCGTTGTGATCGCGTGACCAGACTCCTTCGGGTTATATGGTCAAGCGATTAAGCGCACACGGTGGATGCCTAGGCAGCCAGAGGCGATGAAGGACGTTGTAGCCTGCGATAAGGCTCGGTGAGGTGGCAAACAACCTGCGACCCGGGCATGTCCGAATGGGGAAACCCACCCAGCATAAGCTGGGTATCCCACACTGAATCCATAGGTGTTGGGAAGCGAACCGGGGGAACTGAAACATCTAAGTACCCCGAGGAAAAGAAATCAACCGAGATTCCCCCAGTAGCGGCGAGCGAACGGGGAGTAGCCCTTAAGCATGTGACTGGTTAGACGAACGGTCTGGAAAGGCCGGCCATAGTGGGTGATAGCCCCGTAGTCGAAAACCTGAATATGTGAAATCGAGTAGGTCGGGGCACGTGAAACCTTGACTGAACATGGGGGGACCATCCTCCAAGGCTAAATACTCCTGGCTGACCGATAGTGAACCAGTACCGTGAGGGAAAGGCGAAAAGAACCCCGGAGAGGGGAGTGAAATAGATCCTGAAACCGTGTGCGTACAAGCAGTGGGAGCCGACTTGTTCGGTGACCGCGTACCTTTTGTATAATGGGTCAGCGACTTATATTCAGTGGCGAGCTTAACCGTATAGGGGAGGCGTAGAGAAATCGAGTCTTAACTGGGCGACCAGTCGCTGGATATAGACCCGAAACCGGGCGATCTATCCATGGCCAGGGTGAAGGTCAGGTAACACTGACTGGAGGCCCGAACTCAAGTATGTTGAAAAATGCTGAGATGAGCTGTGGATCGGAGTGAAAGGCTAATCAAGCTCGGAGATAGCTGGTTCTCCTCGAAAGCTATTTAGGTAGCGCCTCACGTATTACCGCCGGGGGTAGAGCACTGTTTCGGCTAGGGGCCCATCCCGGGTTACCAACCCGAGGCAAACTCCGAATACCGGTGAGTAGAGCGTGGGAGACACACGGCGGGTGCTAACGTCCGTCGTGAAAAGGGAAACAACCCAGACCGTCAGCTAAGGCCCCCAAATTCTGGTTAAGTGGGAAACGATGTGGGAAGGCATAGACAGCTAGGAGGTTGGCTTAGAAGCAGCCATCCTTTAAAGAAAGCGTAATAGCTCACTAGTCGAGTCGGCCTGCGCGGAAGATGTAACGGGGCTCAAACCAGATGCCGAAGCTACGGGTTCATCCTCTGGATGAGCGGTAGAGGAGCGTCGTGTAAGCCTGCGAAGGTGTGTTGAGAAGCATGCTGGAGGTATCACGAGTGCGAATGCTGACATGAGTAACGACAAGGGGAGTGAAAACCTCCCCCGCCGGAAGACCAAGGGTTTCTGTTCTACGTCAATCGGAGCAGAGTGAGTCGGCCCCTAAGGCGAGGCTGAAAAGCGTAGTCGATGGGAAACGGGTCAATATTCCCGTACCGGATGTGATTGCGATGGGGGGACGAAGAAGGCTAGGTGAGCCAGGCGTTGGTTGTCCTGGTGAAAGTCAGTAGGCTGAGAGCTTAGGCAAATCCGGGCTCTCAAGGCCGAGAGACGAGACGAACGGACTACGGTCCGGAAGTCATCGATGCCACGCTTCCAGGAAAAGCCTCTAAGCTTCAGATCACATGCGACCGTACCCCAAACCGACACAGGTGGTCAGGGTGAGAATCCCAAGGCGCTTGAGAGAACTCGGGTGAAGGAACTAGGCAAAATGGCACCGTAACTTCGGGAGAAGGTGCGCCGGCGTAGCGTGAAGAGACTCGCTCTCCTAGCGTGAACCGGTCGAAGATACCAGGTGGCTGCAACTGTTTATTAAAAACACAGCACTCTGCTAACGCGTAAGCGGACGTATAGGGTGTGACGCCTGCCCGGTGCCGGAAGGTTAATTGATGGTGTTAGCGCAAGCGAAGCTCCTGATCGAAGCCCCGGTAAACGGCGGCCGTAACTATAACGGTCCTAAGGTAGCGAAATTCCTTGTCGGGTAAGTTCCGACCTGCACGAATGGCGTAATGATGGCCACGCTGTCTCCACCCGAGACTCAGTGAAATTGAAATCGCAGTGAAGATGCTGTGTACCCGCGGCTAGACGGAAAGACCCCGTGAACCTTTACTATAGCTTCACACTGGACGCTGATGTTGCTTGTGTAGGATAGCTGGGAGGCTTGGAAACCGTGACGCCAGTTGCGGTGGAGCCAACCTTGAAATACCAGCCTGGCATCATTGGCGTTCTAACTTCGCACCGTGATCCGGTGTAAGGACAGTGTGTGGTGGGTAGTTTGACTGGGGCGGTCTCCTCCGAAAGAGTAACGGAGGAGCACGAAGGTACCCTCAGCACGGTTGGAAATCGTGCATTGAGTGCAAGAGCATAAGGGTGCTTAACTGCGAGACAGACACGTCGAGCAGGTACGAAAGTAGGTTCTAGTGATCCGGTGGTTCTGTATGGAAGGGCCATCGCTCAACGGATAAAAGGTACTCCGGGGATAACAGGCTGATACCGCCCAAGAGTTCACATCGACGGCGGTGTTTGGCACCTCGATGTCGGCTCATCACATCCTGGGGCTGAAGTCGGTCCCAAGGGTATGGCTGTTCGCCATTTAAAGTGGTACGCGAGCTGGGTTTAGAACGTCGTGAGACAGTTCGGTCCCTATCTGCCGTGGGCGTTGGAGATTTGAGAAGCGCTGCTCCTAGTACGAGAGGACCGGAGTGGACGCACCTCTGGTGTTCCGGTTGTCACGCCAGTGGCATTGCCGGGTAGCTATGTGCGGACGGGATAACCGCTGAAGGCATCTAAGCGGGAAGCCCCCTTCAAGATGAGATCTCCCTGAGACTTCGAGTCTCCTAAAGGGTCCAGCAAGACGAGCTGGTTGATAGGCACGGTGTGGAAGCGCTGCAAGGCGTTGAGCTAACGTGTACTAATGCCCCGTGAGGCTTGACCATATAACCCCAAGGGGTCTGGGT
>NZ_PZJK01000020.1:0-188 GCF_003206675.1 Salinicola sp. RZ23 | reverse complement strand
TTCATGTCGACGTCAGTTTTGCCTGACGACCATAGCGAGTGGGAACCACCTGAATCCATGCCGAACTCAGAAGTGAAACCGCTTAGCGCCGATGGTAGTGTGGGGTCTCCCCATGTGAGAGTAGGTCATCGTCAGGCACCTATACCGAACCCCAGTCTCGAAAGAGACTGGGGTTCACTCGTTTCAGG
>NZ_PZJK01000002.1:0-61787 GCF_003206675.1 Salinicola sp. RZ23 | reverse complement strand
CCTTGGCAAGGGCTCATGGCAAAAAAGTTGCGCCGCTTCGGGGCGTCATTGCTGCAGGCGACGTATGGCGCGGCCCCTGGCAAATGATCCGCCTCCAGCCAAATACGGCGACGCCCGCACAAGGCGGGCGTCGATAGACGTCGAAGGCGGGCCGGCGTCAGTCGTCTTGGGCCTGTTGGGCACCGGAGGCGCTGCGGCGTTTATCCCGGCGCGCCTTGTTGAGGCGCCCCAGTGCAAACAAAGGGCCCGACACCACGTAGCAGCCAAACAGCGCGAGCAGCATCACCGAAGGCTCGATCGAGATCAGCACGAACAGCAGCACGATCACCAGCAGGAAGACGAAGGGTACCGGGCCCTTGAAGTCGATCTCCTTGAAGCTGTGGTAGCGCACATTGCTGACCATCAATACCCCGGCGGCAGCGACGACGATCGTCATCAATATCTTGAAGCCGATGGATTCGGCATCGAAGGTGTGGAAGACCCAGACACAGCCGGCGACTACCGCCGCGGCCGAAGGGCTGGGCAAGCCGACGAACCACTTCTTGTCGGTACTGCCGATCTGCACATTGAAGCGCGCCAGCCGCAATGCCGCCCCGGAGACGAAGATGAAGGCGGCGATCCAGCCGATCTTGCCGATATCCTGGAGAATCCAGGTGAAAGCGACCAGCGCCGGCGCCATGCCGAAGGAGACCATATCGGCCAGGCTGTCGAACTCGGCGCCGAAGGCGCTCTGGGTATTGGTCAGGCGAGCCACTCGGCCATCCAACCCGTCGAGTACCATGGCGATGAAGATCGCGATCGCGGCCTTGGCATAGTCACCGTTGATCGCCGCGACGATCGAGTAGAAGCCGGCGAACAGCGCCGAGAGGGTGAACAGGTTGGGTAGCAGATAGATGCCGCGACGACGGATACGCTTGCCGTTCTCCACCGTCTCCTCGATCACCTCGTCCTCGTCGTCGAACAGCGGCGAGGTCGCGCCGATGGTGATGGTTTCGGGCTCCTGCTCGTGGTGGCGTTCTTCCTGCGTCATGGCGGCGAGTCCTTTGATATCGAGAGCGTTCCGGTATGGAAGCCGGACAATTCTACCCACAGCCTAGCGGGAATCGCGACACATGCCCTACCCGAACGATCAAACTGTCGCCCTGGCAGCCAAACAAAAGGGGCGCGACCTCGGTCGCGCCCCTCGCATCGTGCCACGGCTTGAGCGGCTCAGTTCTTGCTCTTGTCGACCAGCTGGTTGGCGGTGATCCACGGCATCATGCCGCGCAGCTTCTCACCCACCTGCTCGATCGGATGCTCGGCGGTCTGGCGACGGCGAGCGTTGAGCGAGGCGTAGTTGCAGGCGCCTTCGGCGATGAACATCTTGGCGTATTCGCCATCCTGGATGCGCTTGAGTGCCTTGCGCATCGCCTCTTTCGAACTCTCGTTGATGATCTCGCGGCCGGTCACGTACTCGCCGTACTCGGCATTGTTGGAGATCGAGTAGTTCATGTTGGCGATGCCGCCTTCGTACATCAGGTCGACGATCAGCTTGAGCTCGTGGAGACACTCGAAGTAGGCCATCTCCGGGGCGTAGCCCGCTTCGGTCAGGGTTTCGAAACCCGCCTTGACCAGCTCGACCGCGCCGCCGCAGAGAACCGCCTGCTCGCCGAACAGATCGGTTTCGGTCTCATCCTTGAAGGTGGTCTCGATGATCCCGCTGCGGCCACCGCCGATCGCCGCGGCGTAGGAGAGTGCGATCTCCTTGGCCTGGCCGGAGGCGTTCTGGTGGATCGCGATCAGGTCGGGGATACCACCGCCGCGCACGAACTCGGAGCGCACGGTGTGGCCCGGCGCCTTGGGCGCGACCATGATCACGTCGAGATCGGCGCGCGGCTGGACCTGGTTGTAGTGGATGTTGAAGCCGTGGGCGAAGGCGACGGTGGCGCCCTCTTTCAGGTTGGGCTCGATCTCCTGCTCGTAGATCACCTTCTGGTTCTCGTCCGGCGCCAGGATCATGACCACGTCGGCGCTCTTGCACGCCTCGGCGACGCTGGCCACCTTGAGGCCGGCACCTTCGGCCTTGGCCGCAGAAGAGGAGCCCTTGCGCAGTGCCACGGTCACGTCGACACCGGACTCCTTCAGGTTATTGGCGTGGGCGTGGCCCTGGGAGCCGTAACCCACGATGGTGACCTGCTTGGATTGGATCAGCGACAGGTCGCAGTCCTTGTCGTAATACACGTGCATGGCAAACTCCGATATCGATACGAACAGTCTGAAATGTGTCAGGTCGGTGTAGCGATCGCGCCGGCCGCCGGAGCGGGCGGTGATCGTCGAACCGTGACGCCACGATAAGACAAGCGCCTCGTTGCGTAAAACGCTATATTTGCAATGCGACATTTCACATACGGCAACATATACACGCTATGGATTACCGCCCGCTCACCCACTTCCTGGCCCTGGCCGAACATCTCCACTTTGGCCGTGCCAGCGACGCCTGCCATATCAGCCCCTCGACCTTGAGTCGCTCGCTGCGCCAGCTCGAGGAGAACCTGGGGGTGACCCTGTTCGAGCGTGACAATCGTCACGTCGAGCTGACCCGGGAAGGCCAGCTGTTCCATGCCTATGCCCGGGAGACGCTGGAGCAGTGGCAGACTCTGCAGCGCGAGTTGATGGCGGAGACCCAGGAGCTGGCCGGTGAGCTCAGCATCTACTGTTCGGTCACCGCCAGCTACAGCTTCCTCTACCGCCTGCTGAGCGAATTCCGCCAGCGCCATCCGCGTATCGAGATCAAGCTGCACACCGGCGATCCGGCGGATGCCATTGCCCGGGTCCAATCCGAACAGGAGGAGGTGGCGATCACCGCGCGCCCACGCAGCCTGCCGGAGGCGGTGGCGTTCAAGCCGCTGGCGACCTCGCCACTGGTGTTCATCGCCCCGCGTGACGGCGCCGCCTGGCTGCCGGCCACACCGGAGATTCCGACACCGGCCCAGTGGCGCGAGGTGCCGATGATCCTGTCGGAGTCCGGGCTCTCCCGCGATCATGCCGACACCTGGTTCCGAGCGCTCGGCGTACGCCCGCGCATCTACGCCCAGGTCGCCGGCAACGAGGCGATCGTCAGCATGGTCGGACTCGGCTTCGGCGTGGGCATCGTGCCGCGCATCGTGCTCGACAACAGCCCGCTGCTCGAACGGATCACCATCCTGCCGGTCAAGCCCGAGCTGCCCCACTACGACGTCGGCCTGTGCGTACTCAAGCGCCGTCTCAAGAGCGCCCTGATCGAAGCGCTCTGGGCACAGCTGCCTAGCTGAGCCGTGTTCGACCGTCCCCGCCGGCGTCTCATGAAAAACGCCCGGCGGAATCGCTTCCGCCGGGCGTCGTACCGCTGCCGTCGAATCGGCTACAGCGACAGCAGCTTGTCGCCGCGGGCAATACCGGACACCCCGGTCCGCGCCACTTCGAGAATGCCGATCGGCGCCATCGCCTGGACGAAGGCGTCGAGCTTGCCGGCATCGCCGGTGATCTGCACGGTGTAAACGCTCGGCGTCACGTCCACGACCTGGGCCCGGAAGATATCCGCGGTACGCTTGACCTCGTCACGGCTGGCGCCCAGCGCCTTGACCTTGACCAGCATCAGCTCGCGCTCGATATGGTTGCCCTCGGTCAGGTCGACCAGCTTGACCACGTCGATCAGCTTGTTGAGGTGCTTGGTGATCTGCTCGATCACGCGGTCGTCACCCACCGTGGTGACGGTCAGCCGCGACAGCGAGGGATCTTCCGTCGGCGCCACGTTCAGCGTTTCGATGTTGAAGTTGCGCTGGGAGAACAGCCCCACCACACGGGACAGGGCGCCGGGTTCGTTTTCCAGCAGAATCGAGATGATATGGCGCATCAGGTCCGCTCCGTCTTCGACAGCAACATGTCACGCATGGAGCCCAGCGGCACCTGCATCGGATAGACGTGTTCGAAAGGATCGACATAGATATCGAGGAACACGAGCTCATGGGTATCGGCGAAGGCACGCTCCAGCGCCGGCTCCAGCTCGTCAATGGTCGTCACCTTGATCGCGGTGAAGCCATAGGCCTCGATCAACTTGGCGAAGTCCGGCAGCGACTCCATGTAGGAGTGCGCATGACGCGACTTGTAGTTGAGATCCTGCCACTGGCGCACCATCCCCAGCGACTGGTTGTTGAGGTTGACGATCTTGACCCCGACATCGAACTGCTTACACGTCGACAGCTCCTGCATCATCATCTGGAAGCTGCCTTCGCCGGTGAAGCAGACCACGTCGTCCTGCGGGAAGTTGAGCTTGACGCCCATCGCCGCCGGGAAGCCGAACCCCATGGTGCCGAGGCCACCGGAGGTGATGAAACGGTTGGGCTTGGCGAACTTGTAGTACTGGGCCGCGAACATCTGGTGCTGACCGACATCGGTAGTGACGAAGGCTTCGCCACGGGTGGCGCGGTAGACCGCCTCGATCACCTCCTGCGGTTTGAGCGCCTCGCCCGGCTTCGACGGCTCATAGAGCTTGCCTTCGCGCTCGGCGCGCCAGCCGTCGATGCTCTTCCACCACTCGGCGAGCGCATCGGGACTGGCCGGCTCGCGATCCTGCAGCAGACTGATCATCTCGCTGATCACGCTGCCCGCGGCACCGACGATGGGCACGTCCGCCCGCACCGTCTTGGAGATCGAGCTGGGGTCGATATCGACATGCACGATCTTGGCCGTGGGGCAGAACTTCGAGGTGTTGTTGGTGACGCGGTCATCGAAGCGCGCGCCGATGGCGACGATCAGATCGGCATGGTGCATCGCCATGTTGGCTTCATAGCTGCCGTGCATGCCGAGCCAGCCGAGGGAGCAGCGGTCGCCCTGGGGGAAACCGCCGATCCCCATCAGCGTGGTGGTGATCGGAAAGCCCAAGCGCTGCACCAGATCGGTCAGCGCCTCGGAGGCCCGCCCGGTGATGATTCCGCCGCCGGTATAGAACACCGGACGCCGCGCCTTGAGCATCATGTCGACCGCTTTCTTGATCTGGCCGGTATGCCCGCGGGTGACCGGGTTGTAGGAGCGAATCTTGACCTTCTTGGGATAGACGTACTCGTAGCGCTCGGTGGGCGACGTCATGTCCTTGGGAATGTCCACCAGCACCGGACCGGGGCGTCCGGTGGCGGCCAGGTAGAACGCCTTCTTCAATACCTCGGGGATCTCGCTCGGGTGCTTGATCGAGAAGCTGTGCTTCACCACCGGACGCGTCACGCCGACGATATCGGTCTCCTGGAAGGCGTCTTCGCCGATCAGGTGGCTCATCACCTGGCCGCACAGCACCACCATGGGAATCGAGTCCATGTAGGCGGTAGCGATACCGGTGACGGCATTGGTGGCGCCGGGGCCGGAGGTGACGAGCACCACGCCGGGCTTGCCGGTGGCGCGGGCATAGCCGTCGGCGGCGTGGGTCGCGGCCTGTTCGTGGCGAACGAGAATGTGCTTGACGCTATCCTGGCGAAAGAGGGCATCGTAGATGTGCAATGCCGCACCGCCCGGGTAGCCGTAGATATGCTCCACCCCTTCGTCTTTCAGGAAGCGGGCGATCATATCGGCGCCGGAAAGTAATTCCACTGGTGAGTCTCCCCTGGAGGTTCGAGTGCCACTGCGCGATTTCCGCGATCGCGTAGCGTTAATGCGGCGGTACGCCGCTACCGACGTGCCGTCGGCGCCTGATGCCATAATCCTGGCTATGGGCCCTGGGTGGGGACCCGCACTCATGGAAACCGTCACGACCAGCAGGTCGACACGGCTCCCGGCACGGCAGATCGCCGTGTGGGGTTGGCGGGGACGAGCGGGTGGCCCGTTCCCCTCTTTCCTGAGAAAGAGTTCCTTCGACAGGCGGGTAGAGGTCACGCAGAACCTACCCTTCACGCAGCGACCAGGGGTCGCCCGGCAATGGCTGCGCCCGCAATCAGGAGTCGCCTAGATTCTCCCAGCGTTCCCGGACTGTCAACCTTGGCGGGCCCCGGCATCAGCGCTGGCACGGCGCCCTGTGGCGTGATGGGGCGAACCCCGCATTTCGCCTCCTCGACAATCTCCTCGCCCCTCGCATGCATTCACCAATGGCCCGGGGGAACATCGGCGCATCCGCCGTTCACCCCACCCTTGCGCTTACCGAAACGCGACGAAAGTCTACCGGCGAGTGCTCGCATCTCCGCCGATCCCTTGCTGTAATGCGCAAGCTGAATCGATTCATCTCATACAGGCCGCGCCGCTGGCCCCGGAGTAGGAGGAGTTCCATGTCCCGTATCGTCCAGTGGTCGATCACGGTAGCGTTGGCCGGTTTTCTGTTCGGCTTCGATACCGCGGTCATCTCCGGCGCCGACAAGCCCATCCAGGCCCTGTGGGGGCTGAGCGACCTGCAGCACGGCCTGCTGGTGATGTCGATGGCCCTGTGGGGCACGGTGATCGGCGCCATCTGGGGCAACTACCCCACCGACCGCCTGGGCCGGCGCGCCACCCTACTGCTGATCGGCGGACTCTATCTGGTCTCGGCGGTGGGCTCGGCGCTGGCCAGCGACCCCTACTGGTTCTCGTTCTTCCGGCTGATCGGCGGCATCGGTGTGGGCGTCTCCTCGGTGGCGGCGCCCACCTATATCTCGGAGATCGCGCCAAGTGAGCGTCGCGGCCTGCTGGTGGGGCTCTACCAGTTCAACGTGGTGTTCGGCATCCTGATGGCGTTCGTCTCCAACTATGTGATCGGCGCGCTGATCGACGGCCAGGCGTGGCGCTGGATGCTCGGTGTCGAGGCGGTGCCGGCGCTGATCTACACCCTGATGGTGTTCCGCATTCCGCGCAGCCCGCGCTGGCTGATACTACACCGCAACGACACCCAAGGCGCCGCCGCGGTACTGCGGCAGCTCGACCCTCGGGCGGATGTCGACGCCCAGGTCGCCGCGATCCGCGCCGCCGACGACAGTGACGAGCAGCAGGCGCGACCGGCGTTCTTCTCCGGCCGCTATCGCCTGCCCATTCTGCTGGCATTCCTGATCGCCTTCTTCAATCAGCTCTCCGGTATCAATTTCATCATCTACTACGCCCCAAGGGTGCTCGAAGCGGCCCAGCTCGGCAGCAGCGCTGCCCTGCTCTCGACCGTGGGCATCGGGGTGATCAACCTGCTGTTCACCATGCTCGGCATGGCGCTGATCGACCGCCTGGGGCGGCGCACCCTGCTCTACATCGGCTCGGTGGGCTATATCGCCTCGCTGGTGCTGATCTCGCGCGCCTTCTTCTCCGGCGATCTGGGTGGTCTCGACGTGCCCTTGCTGCTGTGCCTGTTCATCGCCGCACACGCCATCAGCCAGGGGGCGATCATCTGGGTCTTCATCGCCGAGATCTTCCCCAACCAGGTGCGCGCCCGCGGCCAGTCCTTCGGCAGTTCGGTGCACTGGATCTGCGCTGCCTGCATCGCACTGCTGATGCCCACGGTGCTGGGGCACTTCAACGGCGGGCCGGTGTTCGCCTTCTTCGCCGTGATGATGGTATTGCAGGTGCTGTTCGTGATGTTCCTGATGCCCGAGACCAAGGGCGTCTCGCTGGAGGAGCTGCAGCGCCGCCTGGTACGCGGCGGCAGCGACCCGGCAGCGCAGCGGCGCCAGCCCGCCCGCGCCTGAACAGACGCCCCAGGCGCGATCTCTGGCCTCGGAAGGTATCGGGGGCGTGAGAACCGCGGCCCAGACAAGACAAGAGCCCCGCCTTTCGGCGGGGCTCTGTCGTGGTCACTAGCCGTACAGCGAGTATCCGCCGACGTCAGGTCGCGAACACCAGATGGTCGCCCTCGGCGTGCACCCGGATGGTGTCGCCCGGGGCGAAGCGCCCCGCCAGCAGATCCTGGGCCAGCGGGTTCTCGATCCGGTTCTGGATCGCGCGCTTGAGCGGACGCGCCCCATAGACCGGATCGAAGCCCACCACCGCCAGCTGGGCCATGGCGTCGCTGCTGACCTCGAGCCCCAGATCGCGCTCGGCGAGCCGCTGACGCAAGCGTTCGAGCTGGATCGAGGCGATCGCCTGGATCTGCTCCTGACCAAGGGCGTGGAACACCACCACCTCGTCGATACGGTTGATCAGCTCGGGGCGGAAGTGGTTGCCCACCACGGCCATCACCGCATCACGCATCGCCGCGTAGTCGGACTCCTCGCTGCTCATGCGCTGGATCACATCGGAGCCCAGGTTGGAGGTCATCACGATCACCGTGTTGCGGAAATCCACCGTGCGCCCCTGGCCATCGGTCAGACGCCCATCCTCGAGCACCTGCAGCAGGATGTTGAAGACATCCGGATGCGCCTTCTCGACTTCGTCGAGCAGCAACACCGAGTAGGGCTTGCGCCGCACCGCCTCGGTCAGGTAGCCGCCCTCCTCGTAACCGACATAGCCCGGCGGTGCCCCGATCAGGCGCGCCACCGAGTGCTTCTCCATGAACTCTGACATGTCGATGCGTACCATCGCCTCTTCGGTATCGAAGAGGAAGCCGGCCAGCGACTTGCACAGCTCGGTCTTGCCCACCCCGGTGGGCCCGAGGAACAGGAACGAGCCGTTGGGCCGGTTGGGATCGGAGAGGCCGGCTCGGGAACGGCGCACGGCATTGGCCACCGCGGTGACCGCTTCATCCTGGCCGATCACCCGCTCGTGCAGCGCCTCCTCCATGCGCAGCAGCTTGTCCCGCTCGCCTTCGAGCATCTTGGCCACCGGAATCCCGGTCCAGCGCGACACCACCTCAGCGATCTCTTCCTCGGTCACGTTGGAGCGCAGCAGCTGATGCTCCGCCGCATCGCTGGACTCGCTCTCGCTGCTCTCGGCGATCTGCTGCTCGAGCTTGGGAATCACCCCGTACTGCAGCTCGGACATGCGTCCGAGATCGCCCTGGCGCCGCGCCGCTTCGAGGTCGATCCGCGCCTGCTCGAGCTCGGCCTTGTACTGGGCCGCCCCCTGGATGCTCGCCTTCTCGGCCTTCCACACCTGCTCGAGATCGGCGTATTCGCGCTCGAGCTCGGTGATCAGGGTCTCGAGATTCTCCAGGCGCTTGCGCGAGGCCTCGTCGGTCTCCTTCTTCAGCGCCTCTCGCTCCATCTTGAGCTGGATCAGGCGCCGGTCGAGACGATCCATCTCCTCCGGCTTGGAGTCGAGCTCCATACGGATGCGCGACGCCGCCTCGTCGATCAGATCGATCGCCTTGTCGGGGAGCTGGCGATCGGTGATGTAGCGGGTCGAGAGCTTGGCCGCGGCGATGATCGCGCCGTCGGTGATGTCGACCCCGTGGTGGACCTCGTAGCGCTCCTTGAGCCCGCGCAGGATGGCGATGGTGTCCTCTTCGCTGGGCTCGTCCACCAGCACCTTCTGGAAGCGCCGCTCCAGCGCCGCGTCCTTCTCGATGTACTGGCGATACTCATCGAGGGTGGTCGCCCCCACACAGTGCAGCTCACCGCGGGCCAGCGCCGGCTTGAGCATGTTGCCGGCATCCAGGGCGCCGTCGGCCTTGCCCGCGCCGACCATGGTGTGCAGCTCGTCGATGAACAGGATCACCCGACCCTCTTCCTTGGCCAGCTCGTTCAGCACCGCCTTGAGCCGCTCCTCGAAGTCGCCGCGGAACTTGGCCCCGGCCAGCAGCGCGCCCATGTCGAGCGACAGCACGCGCTTCTCCTTGAGCCCCTCCGGCACCTCGCCGTTGACGATGCGCTGGGCCAGCCCTTCGACGATGGCGGTCTTGCCCACGCCCGGCTCGCCGATCAGGACCGGGTTGTTCTTGGTACGCCGCTGCAGCACCTGGATGGTGCGACGGATCTCGTCGTCGCGGCCGATCACCGGGTCGAGCTTGCCGTCGGTCGCCCGCGCGGTCAGGTCGAGGGTGTACTTCTCCAGCGCCTCGCGCTTCTCCTCGGCGTTGGCATCGTCGACCTGGGCGCCGCCGCGCACCTCGCTGATCGCCGTGGCCAGACGCTTGCGCTCCAGCCCGGCCTGGGTCAGCACCTTGGCCACACCGCCCTTGAGATCGAGCGCGGCAAGCAGCACCAGTTCGATCGCGATGTACTGGTCACCGCGGCTCTGGGCCTCACGATCGGCCAGATTGAACAACCGACCCAGGTCCTGGCTCATGCTGACATTGCCATCGAACTGGCCGACTTCGGGCAGCTTGTCGAGATAACTCGCCAGCCCCTCGCGCAGGCGGCTGACGTCACCGCCCGCCTTCTGCACCAGTCCCTTGACGCCGCTGTCGCGCATCTCCAGCAGCGCCATCAGCAGATGCCCCGGGTCGAGCTGGTTGTGGCCACGGCCAACCGCCAGCGATTGCGCCTCGGCCAGAGCGTTCTGCAACTTCGTGGTCATGCGATCCATACGCATCGGATTCCCTCCAGACGCCAGCCGAATGGGTCGGCGGCGAGTCAGTTCATCAGTTGACAGCTAGATGGAGGTATGTTTGCACAATTCAAGCGTCACGCATGAAAAATTCGCCTGCGCCAAATGGACGCAGACGAATCTCATTCATGTGGAATCTGAAACAGAAGGGAAGCCGGATAGCGCGACTCAGCGCAGCCAGATCACGCTGGCCATATGCCCGGTGCGCCCCTGGTCACGACGGTAGGAGTAAAAGCGCTCCTCGTCGCAGGCGGTGCAGAAGTGGCCGCCGCTGATCGACTGGATCCCCAGGCGCTCGAGGCGCAGGCGCGCCAGCTTGTAGAGATCGGCCATATGGTGGCCGAGCCGGTAGGGGCTGCGGTCGAAGGCGCTCTCCGCCTCCGGCTGGACCGCGACGAAGGCTTCGAATACCTCCGGGCCGACCTCGAACTGGGCATTCGAGATCGCCGGCCCGAACCATACCAGAATCTCGCTCGGATCGACCCCCAGCGCGGCCACGCTGGCCTCCAGCACCCCACCGGCCAGCCCGCGCCAGCCGGCGTGGGCCACCCCCACCCGGGTGCCGGCGCGATCGCAGAAGAATACCGGCAGGCAGTCTGCGGTGAGCACCACGCAGGCGTAGTCACGCCGGGAGGTGACGGCGGCATCGGCCTCCGGCGGGGTCTCGCGGTACGCGGGCTGATAGCGCTGCATCACCCGCGCACCGTGGACCTGCTTGAGCCAGAACAGCGGGCGTCCATCGCCCACTTCGAGCGACAGCAGCTCACGGCAGCGCGCCACCGTGTGCGGATCGTCGCCCTTGAAGCCCTGGGGATTGAAGGCGGCGAAGTGGCCGCGACTAGGGCCGGTCTGACGCGTGGTGACGAAGGCACCGACGGTGCTCGGCGCCGCCCAGTCGGGCAGGATCAGCGTCGGCGCATCACTGGCCGGCGGGGTCATGCCCGGCAGCCCGGCATCTTCGCTCAGACTCATGCCTCACCCTCCCGGTCCTGACGCAGCGCATCCAGCAGCAGGAAGATGTCATCGGGTAGCGGCGCGCGGCACTCCACCGTGTCGCCGCTGACGGGATGCGTGAAGCGTAGCTTGTGCGCATGCAGCGCCTGGCGCGGGAAATCGCGCAGCAGCGTCTTGAGCGACTCGCCGGCCCCGGCAGGCAGCTTGAGCCGCCCGCCGTAGACCGGGTCGCCAACCAGCGGGTAGCGCACGTGGGCCAGATGCACGCGGATCTGATGGGTGCGCCCCGTTTCCAGGCGACAGCGCACATGGGTATGCCCGCGGAAGCGCTCCTGCACCCGGTAGTGGGTCACCGCCGGCTTGCCGCCGGCAGTGACCGCCTGGCGCTGGCGATCCTTGGGATGGCGCCCGATCGGCGCATCCACCGTGCCACCGGCGGTCATGGTGCCGACCACGATGGCATCGTACTCCCGCGACACGCTGCGCGCCTGCAACTGCTCGACCAGCGCGGTCTGGGCCTCCAGCGTCTTGGCCACCATCATCAGCCCGGTGGTGTCCTTGTCGAGACGGTGGACGATGCCGGCGCGGGGGATACCGGCCAGTGCCGGAAAGTGGTGCAGCAGGGCATTGAGCAGGGTGCCGTCGGGGTTGCCGGCGGCGGGATGCACCACCAGCCCGGCGGGCTTGTCGATCACCACCACCGCGTCGTCTTCGTGGACGATGGTCAGCGGGATGTCCTGTGCCTCCCAGCGGGTTTCGGCCTCCAACTGGGCATCGAGCGCCAGCCGCTCGCCGCCGAACACCTTGTCCTTGGGCCGCGCCGTACGCCCGTCGAGGCTCAGCTCGCCCTGCTGGATCCAGCTCTTGAGGCGCTCGCGGGAGAACTCGGGGAACATTTCGGCCGCCGCCTGGTCCAGACGTCGTCCGGCCAAATGCTCGGGTATGCGCTCGTCACGCTTGAGGATGTCGGCCATACGTCGGGAAGGGTTCCGTTTCGCCGGTACATTTCGCCGCTACCGGGGTTTGCTTTATAGTGAGCGGATTCGGCGGATTCTATCACGGCCGCCAGGGATTGGTTGATACGAGGATGACGATGCGATTTTCAGCGCGATTTCCCGCACTGGGCGCCCTGCTGATCTCGGGCGCGCTGCTCGCCGGGTGCGCCAGTAACGAGCCCGCCCCCGATCTGCAGGAGCAGGATCTCTACCAGCAGGCCCAGAGCTCGCTCGATGCCGGCCGTTTTTCTACCGCGGTGACCCAGCTGGAAGCGCTCGACACCCGTTTCCCCTTCGGCCGCTACGCCGAGCAGGCGCAGCTGGAGCTGATCTACGCCTACTACAAGGTGGAGAACTGGGAGCAGGCGCGCGCCGCCGCCAGCCGTTTCATCCGCCTGCATCCGGATCATCCGCAGGTCGACTACGCCTACTACATGCGCGGCCTGGCCGCCTATCAGGCCGGACGCTTCAGCCTCGAAAGCCTGGAGCTGATCGATATCTCCAAGCGCGACCTGGGTGCCTCACGTGACGCCTACGTCGACTTCGGCGAGCTGGTGCGGCGCTTCCCCGACAGCGCCTATGCACCGGACGCGCGCCAGCGCATCATCTATCTGCGCAACGTGATGGCGCGCCACGAGCTGCAGGTGGCCGACTTCTACCTGCGCAAGGGCGCCTATGTCGCCGCGGTCGAGCGCGGCCGCTGGGTGATCGAGCACTATCCCAAGTCCACCGCCACCCGCGATGCCCTGGCGGTGATGGTCGAGGGCTATCTGGGTCTGGACATGCGCGACCGCGCCCAGACCGTGCTCAAGACGCTGATCGCCAACGACCCCGACAATGCCCAGCTCGATGGCGATACCTTCGAGCCCAAGCACGTCAAGGTGAATCCACCGCTCACCGCCAACGGCTGAGCCGTGGCGCCTCCGCCCCTCAAACATCACCGGAAGTGCTGGTTGATGAAGGGGGCGACCCGAAGCGGGTCCGCCAGCCATGGCAGAGAACAAAAAACCGCGACCTGGTGGTCGCGGTTTTTTTGTGGCCTCGAGTCGCTCGCCAGCTAGTTGCCGGGCTGCCAGCCATTGACGATCGGATAGCGCCGGTCGCGCCCGAAGCCGCGCAGCGTCACCCGCACGCCCACCGGCGCCTGGCGTCGCTTGTACTCGTTGCGATCGACCAGTTTGACCACCTTATAGACATCGTCGCGGTCATAGCCGGCGGCGATGATCGCCTCGGCGCTCATGTCGCCTTCGATATAGCGCTCGAGAATGGCGTCGAGCACGTCGTAACCCGGCAGCGAATCGCTGTCCTGCTGGTCAGGGGCCAGCTCGGCGGAGGGTGGGCGGGTGATCACCCGCTCGGGAATCGCCGCTGACTGGGTGTTGCGCCACCTGGCCAGCCGGTAGACCCAGGTCTTGTAGACATCCTTGAGCGCATTGTAGCCGCCGACCATGTCGCCATAGAGGGTGGCGTAGCCCACCGCCATCTCGCTCTTGTTGCCGGTGGTCTGGACCATCAGCCCCTTCTTGTTGGAGATCGCCATCAGGAGCACGCCGCGTACCCGCGACTGCAGATTCTCCTCGGTGGTATCCGCACCCAGGCCGCTGAAGCTATCGGCCAGGGTGGCGGCGAAGGCCTCGACCATCGGCGCGATCGGCATCACCTCGTAGCCGACGCCGAGCAGCTGCGCCTGTTCGGCGGCGTCGGCGCGAGAGATCTCGGCGGTGTAGTGATACGGCATCATCACCGCATGGACCCGATCGGCGCCGAGCGCATCGACGGCGATCGCCAGCGACAGCGCTGAGTCGATGCCCCCGGAGAGCCCCATGACCACACCCTTGAAACCGCTCTTGTTGACGTAGTCACGCAGCCCGGTAACCAGCGCGCAGTAGAGGTTCTCCTCGCTCTCCGGCAGCGCCTCGCGCTCGCCCGGTTCGGGGCGCCAGTCCCCGTCCGCGGCGACGAAGCGCACCGGCATCAGCCCGGCCAGCCAGAACGGCGCGCGCACCGCGACCTCGCCCTGGGCATCCAGGACCAGCGAGCCGCCGTCGAAGACCAGCTCGTCCTGGCCGCCGATGGCGTTGACGTAGACCACCGGCCGGCTCACCTCACGGGCACGGGTGGCGAACAACCGCTCGCGCTCGGCGGGCTTGTCGAGGTGGAACGGCGAGGCGTTGAGGGTGACCAGGATATCGGCGCCGGCCTGCGCCGACTGCCGGACCGGTGCACCATCCCATAGATCCTCGCAGATCAGGATGCCGAGCCGCGCGCCGGCGTGCTCGATCACCAGCGGCTGGGTACCGGGTTCGAAGTAGCGGTCCTCGTCGAACACCTGATAGTTGGGCAGCGCCTGCTTGGCGTACTCACCCCGCCATTCGCCTCCCAGCAGCACACCGGCCAGGTTGTAGCGCTGGCCATCGCGCAGGCCGGGATACCCCATCACCACCAGGGTCTGCGGTGCGAACTTGGCGATCTTCTGCGCCATCTCGGTCAGCGCCTCGGCCAGACGCGGCTCCATCGCCTCGCGCAGCAGCAGATCCTCGGGCGGATAGCCGGTGAGATAGAGCTCGCTGAATACCACCACGTCGGCGTCGTGCTCGAGCTTCGCCTCACGCACGGCTTCGATCGCCGCTGCGGTATTGCCGGCGATATCGCCGACCAGCGGGTCGAGCTGTGCCATTACCAGGGTCAGGTCTTGCATGGGTCCACTCTTCTCCAGACAGCTACGACAGGGTTGGCTGGCGCCCCGAAACCGGCCTCGGCGACGTCATGACCATTTTCGCCCATGCCCGCGGCCAGGGCAAAATCCGCGCTCAGCGCGGTAGATAAGGGGTCGGGTCGACGATCGGCTCACAGCCGATCAGCTGATCGACCAGCAGCCGGGTCGAAGCCGGCGCCAGCACCAGGCCGTTGCGGTAGTGCCCGGCGTTGATGTGCAGCCCGTCGATTCCCGGCACCGCGCCGATCGTCGGAATCCCCTCGGGCGACCCGGGGCGCAGCCCGGCCCAGTGGTGTTCGACCGGGCACGCCGCCAGCGCCGGCACGATGCTGCAGGCGCTTTCGTGCAGCGAGTCGAACGCCGCGGCCGTGGTCTGCTTGTCGAAGCCGACCTCCTCGAGGGTCGAGCCGGCCAGCACGCGGCCATCGGCGCGCGGAATCACGTAGCGGCCATCCTTCAGCACCACCCGCTCCACCAGCCCGGGCGGCGCCTTGAACAGAATCATCTGGCCGCGCACCGGACGCACCGCCAGGGTGACCCCGACCGCCGCCAGCAACGCGCTCGACCAGGCCCCGGCGCAGACCACGGTGTGGCCGGCGCGCAGCGACCCGGTGTCGGTCTCGACCCCGCGAATGGCCGCTCCCTCTTGGATCAGCGCACGCACCTCGCGCCCCTCGTGCAGCGTCACCCCGGGGCTGGCAGCGAGACGCACGCGCAGCGCCTGGCCCAGGCGAGGATTGCGTATGCTGCCCAGGGTCGGCATCCACAGCGCGCCGTCGAATCCAGGCGCCGCCTGCGGCTCCTTGGCGTACAGAGTCGCCGCGTCGATCCGCGACAGCGGCTTGGCGACCTCACGTGCCCAGTCGAGGGCGGCCGCGACATCCGCCACTCGCAGATAGAGCAGCCCTTTCTGACGAAACTCGGGGTCGATACCGGTCTCTTCCAGCAGCCGGCCGGCGAGTTCCGGGTAGCGCCCCTCCGACCAGCTCGACAGCGCCGAGATCGGCCGCGAGTAGCGCCACGGATAAAGTGGCGAGACGATGCCGCCGCCGGCCCAGGAGGCCTCGCGGCCACAGCGCCCGCGCTCCACCAGCGCGACCGAGTGCCCGGCATCGGCCAGTTGCAGCGCCGTCAGCATACCGATGACGCCGCCGCCCACGATCAAGAAATCCTGCTGCATGTCGATATCCCGACAAAAGCCTGAGTTTACCACTCGCGCCGCCGAGCGTGCCCGGCCCGTCCAGCTCGAGGAGATCACGCCATCGCCCCGCGTACCGTTCACCGCCTGTCGCGTGCGCCCGCCGCCCTGCGGTCGAGGAGACGCCGCCAGCGCGGCTTCACCCTGATCGAGCTGATGGTCACGGTGATAATCATCGGCGTACTCGCCGGCATCGCGATCTCCACCAGCGGCTGGCTGGAGAGCCGCCGCCTGGCGAGCGAGACCGAGGCCCTGCGCCAGCGTCTGGAAGCCCTGCATCAGCTCGCTGTCGCCACCCGCCAGCCGTGGCAGCTCTGCGCCCTCGGCACCAACGGCCAGTGCGGCAAGAACTGGAATCAGGGCTATCTATGGCATCGGGTCGACGACAAGGGTGGTCGGCTGGCAGGCGAACACCCGTTGACGGGTGTCACCCTGAGCTGGAATCGCGGCAGCCTGATCACCTTCAAAAGCACGCCGTGGGATTTTCACAGCGCCTTCGGCAGCTTCTTCATCTGCAACCCCAGCGGCGGCAACCGCCTGACGCTCAACGATGCCGGCCGGGTGACGCCGACCTATGGCGATCGCAGCGGCTGCCCTTGAGAGCCTTTGAGAAAGGCGGAACATCCTGAGCCACCCGGGCGTGGCTCAGCGCGGCGTGGTGCGCTCCGCGGCGCGCGCCTGGGCGCTGGAGAAGGTCTCGCGCACGCCGATACAGTGCTCGACCTGGCGCCCCTCTCCGGGCGCCTCTCGGTCGAGGAAGCGCTGCAGCGCACGCTGAGCCTCACGCACCTCGTCGACCTCGATCCAGCGGATGCGCAGCGTGCCGTCGGCCTGACGCACCGCACACTTGGCCATCCTGCTGTCGTCCGCCAGCACGGGCACCGGCCCCGCTAGCCACCCTATCGAAAGCCCCCCTATCGATAGCACCGCCCACAGCGCGGCGTTTTTCAACCGGCCATACCCCCGCACGCTCGGTGTTCTCGCTGCGGGTGGCACCCCATCCGGCCTCACCATGTCCCCTGCTCCGTGCCATTCAGCAGCCGCCCGGTACTGTCCTGGGAGTCGATCCACAGCACGCCGTCGCCCTGCTGCGGACTACCCTGCACGGGGGTGGCGGTCATGCGCACGTACTGCCCGGCCGGCGGCGTCTGGCCGGAGCCACCACCGGCGCAGCCAGTCTGGCTGCCGCAGACCGCCACCTGATAGTCGGCGTTGCCCAGGGTGCCGTTCGGCTGGCCGGTGAGGGTCGCCACGTCAGGGGCATATTGCAGAAACTGGCCGTAGTAGCTCTCCTGGCGCGCCATCGCGCTCTGCAACAGCGACTGGCCATCGCTGCGCCGGGAGCGCTCCACATACTGCTGATAGCTGGGAATGGCGATCGCGGCGAGAATGCCGATGATCGCTACCACGATCATCAGCTCGATCAGGGTGAAGCCACGCTGAGACTGTTTCATGGGTGCTCCGTCCGGCTGCCGGGATTCGGGACAGTGTGTCGACACATTGGATGTCGAGATAAGGGGCAATGGGTGTCGGAGTCGTGGGTACCGGGATGGCGGCCCGCGAGCCATCGCCGGCGCGGTCTCGCCGGTCGCGACGTCATGGCGGCGGCTCATACCAGTAGGTGCGGCGCACGCGATAAGGCAGCTGCATGCCGCCATCCTGACCACCCGCACCGGCTTTGATCAGCCCCGCTAGAGAGGCGGCACCGATCCCCTGCAGGTAGAGCTCGTCGCCACGCACCAGCACCGCCGGTCGCCCCAGCAGATACTCCCCCGCCGCGACCGCGCGCCGCCCCTTTTTCAGCTCGCTGTCTCCCTCGCCGACGGCGCTGACGCCCTGGCCGGTGAGCAGATCGATGCCGAACAGATAGCTGCGCCCCACCACCGGTACGCAGATCGAGTCGGGCTTGTCGGGTACGTAGGCGGAGAAGTAGACGCTACCGTCGAGGGTCACGCTCGGCGAGAGCGCCTTGGCACCGGTCAGCGGCAGACTGTAGCCGTGATCGAGATAGAGCACCCAGCCGTCCCCCGACTGCCACGCCGGCAGGCAGGCCCGCGCTGCGTCGTCACCGCCATTGTCGCCACCCGACTCGGCGCTGTCGGCATCACGATCGCAGAAGCGCTGATCGCTGATATCGGTCAACTGATCCACGGTGACCGGCTCGATCTGACCACCATCCGCCGCCGCCACGCTGACCGGATCACGCACGGCGAAGAAGGCATCGTGAACCGCCGCCAACTGGCTATCCTCCCCCCCCGCCTTGGGATTGGCGCGGTCGCCGCTGCCCACCAGCAGCAGTGGCTGGCGGCGCCCCTCGACATCGAGCGCGACGAAATCGACGCTGTTGAAGAAGCGCCGATTGTCGCGCCCCCTGCCGCCGAGCGCGGCGATCTTGCGCACCCGCCAGTCGTCTGCCTCGCGGCCCGCGAGATCGAGCCGCCACAGATTGCCGACCACGTCGGCCAGATAGATGCGATCGGCGACACCGTCGTTGTTGCTGTCGACCACCTGGGGCGGGGCGGGCAGCGCCTGGCGAAAGGTCTTGCCGTCGACGAAGTGCTCAGGCGTGGAGGGGTCGGCACGGTAGATCAAACGGCCGGTCAAGGCATCGACGATGTACAACGCGCGTCCCTGTACATCCCCCTGGGAGGCATCGCGCTCGGGATCGTCACGCCCGGGGTCGTAGCCGCCGCTGATCACGAATACCGGGTTGGCGTGTCCGGGTACCCGTGTCGGAATCGGTGCCGCCCAGCTCTGGCCGAGCTCGGCGAAGGCGCCGTCGGCGCTCAGTTGCCAGGCCAGAGCCGGCTTCGCCGGGTCGGTGACATCGAGCGCGTAGTAGTCGCGACCACCGCGCCGCAGCCCGAACGCCAGCAGCATGCGGTCGCCATCGCCGGGAGTGATGCGCCCATCCCGATCGGCGTCGATGCGCACGAAGGCGGCCGGACCATCGACGCCGTAGGGGTGGCGCGGTTGATCATCCGTGGCCTCCTGGTTGTCACGCAGCGTCGGCTGCAGCGGGGCCAGAGCGCGCGGCATGAAGGCCCACTGCTCCTGGCCGCTGTCACCGTCGACAAAGTGCAGAAAGCCGGCGTTGGTGCCGAACGCAAGATAGAGTTTCTCCGCGTTATCGCTGCGGTCGGCATCGCCGCTGCCGAGACGGCCATAGTTCAGCGCGATGGGGTCGCTGTGCAGGATGTCGCCGAGAATCCAAGGACGCGCCTCATTGCGTACGCCGTCACCATTCTCGTCATCCACGTCCACACCGCGCGCCCAGGCGATCAGCCGCGCGATTTCGGCTTCCGGCGTCCACTCCGGTAACCCCCAGTTGGCCGGTTTGCCCAGCCAGCCGGGCTCAGGCGAGAGCGACAACGGGCGCAGCGCGCCCTGCTCCTGGGTATAGACGTGGCGCCCGTCACCGCCTGCCTCCCCCGCCAGCGAGCGCCCCACGGCCTGACGCAGCAAGGCGCCCACGCCCCCGGCTTCGACCAGGTTGCCATCCGGCGCGTCGAGGTCGAGCGCGTCGCTACCGGACCACCAGGTGTAGGCGTCCTTGCGGATATCGCCATTCTGGGCATCGAACGCCTCCTGACCGCGCGCGTCGTGCCAGGACTGCTGCGAGACGAACGCCAGGCGCTTGACGTTGCCGCTCCACCGCGGCGCGTTGTGCGGCAGGAAGCGCGGCAGATAGAGCCGGTCCAGACTCTGGGTGTTGTTGGTGAAAGCGGCGGAGACCGCCGGCGCCGAAAAGGTGGTGCTGCGCGAGAGCACGTCGTCGAGGGCGCCCTGGAAGGCGGCGTAGAGCTGGGCCGAGTTGTTGGCGGTGAAGTAGCCCACGCAGGCGTCGCGGCCATGGTAACGGGTATCCTGGCGCGTCGTCGGGCACGCCTTGCCCGGCGCCAGATTGAGCGGGCTGGCGCTGTCGACCAGCAGCCGCTGGTCGGTATCGAAGCCGATGGTATAGGTGGTCACCGGCCCGCGTGGCGTCTCGCCCTGGCTGAAGGTCTCCTGCTGCAGCATGTAGTAGGCCAGCTCCGGCAGGCAGTTGCGCTCGCGGATCGGCCGCGAAAAGGCGTCGAGCGCGTCATAGTCGGCGCAGCCGTGATAGAAGCTGCTGCCGTTCACCAGCCTTTCAATTGCGCCATTGGCAGCCGTGTCGTTCTGCGGCACGCCATCGGTCATGTAGATCAGGTAGAGCGGCTCGCACGGACGCAAGGGCGTGCGATAGGGCGAATAGCGGTAGTTGCCGTCGAGCGCGTCGCGGCTGTAGGGCGGGTTACTGTCCTCGAAAGCGCGAGGCTGGGTACCGTAGGCTGGCCGCTCGCCCTTCAGGTAGCGAAAGATCTCGTAGTAGGTCTCGCACAGCGGCGTCGAGGTCACGGGGTCGAGTTGCTCGAGCGTATCCCGCAGCGCCGCGCGCTGGGTATCGCCGCCGCTCTCGCGGCTGCCGGGCAGCGGATAGATGATCCGCCCGCCATCCGGCAAGTAGGCGTTGTAGTTGAAGATCGTCAGCCCGAAGTCGACCTGGGGATTGTCGCGCACCAGCTTATCGATCACCGTCTTGGCGATGTTGATCTTGCTGTCGTCGTCGCCACCGCCAGCGATACCGTCGAGCGTACTGCCACCGGGAGCACCTTCGCTCACGCCGCCGCCGCCGGCGACGATGTCGCGCATGCTGCCAGAGGTGTCGAACAGGATCATCACCTGTGGCTTGGCGCTGCGCGACTCGATATCGTAGAGGCTACGGTAGATATCGGTGTCGTCGGCCCCCGCTGGCAGGGTCGCGCACAGCGTCGCCAGCAGCGCCAGAGACAGCAAGAGACGCGTTACTACCGCCTCGGACCAGCGGCGGCGGATACGGGAGGTGCGGCTGCCGCATGCGATGTGCTCAGAAGATACCCGCACGGCTGTCCCCTCCCGACGTGACGTCGACCGTTTCGACCCGCAGCCCCAACACCTGCCGGGCGTTGACGGCGGCAGCGCCACGCGCGCCGCTGGCCTCGAGCTCCAGCGGCAGGCAACTGCCGTTGGAGTAGCCGGGCACCAGACAGCCGTAGGCAGCGCGCAGCATTTCGAACTGGAGCCCGCTGCCCGCAGGCAGCGTAGGTTTGTCCCCCTGCCACGCCTGTGACGTGCCAGGCTTGGCGAGCTGGGCCTGCGCGCGCAACTCGGTCTGCTCGCGGCTGGCTTCATCGAGCACGCCTTGCAGCGACTGGAACAGCGAAAGCGCCTGCTGATGCGCCACCCCGAGGCGGTTCTGGGTGGCCAGGGTCTCGACCAGCGCCGCGGCCACGATCGCCAGCAGGAGCAGGAAGATCAGACTCATGATCAGCGCCACGCCGCGCTGGGCATGGCGTCCGTGACGGTCACCCATTGCCGCCTCCCGGTCGATGCATCTCCAGCGGCACCACGAAGGCGAGTTCCCGATAGAGCCGGCCCCGCACCGGATCGACCCGAGTGCCATCGCTCAACGTGTACTGCTGCGTATCCTGGTAGGTAGCGCGCGTGGCCACAGAGACCACCGCTTCGATCTCCACCGCCTGGATGCGGGGTGCCATCGCCGCGCTCAGGTTGGCAGTGGTCTGCCAGCGGCCATCATTACCGCCGGCGTCGGCCACGTACCAGCGGTAGACCAGCGCCTCGACCCCCTCCAGCACCTCCTGATTGCGCAGGCGAGCGCCGGAAAGCCGCAGCCGCCGCAGGGAGGTGCCACCCTGTTGCTGGCTGAGGTAGTAGAGGCTGCCGCCATAGCGCCACAGATCGTTGGCATCGGCACGCTCGGGCTCGGCGGGCGGGGTACCGTTGAAGAAGCTCGCATAGGGATAGAAACTCTTCAGCGCCGGACCACCGCAGCCGCCGGATGCGCACGTCTCGGTCGCGTAGCGGATGACCACATAGGACTGCTTGGCCAGCGGACTCTGCAGCGAGCACGCCTTGGGCTGCGTGGTCGACGCCCACACCCCCAGCGGGCGATCGGACGCCGCCTGGACGCTGCGCCCGAAGGCGAAGTCGCCATCGCAGTCGCTGCCCAGCGTGAGCGTACCCCGGCGCTCGGCGTCGGCGGGCACACGGCCCCAGAAGTCAGCGCGCCGGAACTCACTATTGAAGCGCTCATGGAGCAGCCGCGTCTTGTCGGTCAGGCTGGCCCGCGCGGTGGCATCACTGGCGCTCTCGGCGCTGGCGAGATAGACCCGCGTCAGCGCCAGGATCATCACCAGCGCCAGCACCATCGCGACCATCAGTTCGATCAGGGTCGCCCCGGCCTGCCGATGGCCGGCATCGGCTCGCCCCGGGCCGCGTCCCCCGACCGGCGCCGCCATCAGGCACCCACCCAGGCCGAGAGCATCACCCAGCGCTGATGGTTGTCATCGCCCCGCTCACTCACGCACGTCGGCAGCTGCGCCGGCGCGGTCAGCCCGATGCGTGAATACCAGACCAGGGTGACCTGGACATCGACACTATCCGGGATATCGCCGGACGAGGCGCTGACACAGACCTTCGGCGCCGGCAACGCGGAGCGCCCCGTCCACGCCGTCATCCACTGGCGCAGAGCCGCGGGCGCGGCATCCTGCTGGCCGGCGCCCGTATCGAAGGTGCCGACGAAGTGCTGGCGACGCTCGGGGTCGAGCTTGGCGCGCTCGAGCAGGTCCTCCGCCATGATCGTCGCCATGGCGCGGTGGCTGGACTCCTGCCCCAGCCGCTGTTGCTGTGCCAACAGCTGCGCAGTGCCCAGCAGGCCGATGCTGAAGACCAGCATGGCGACGAGGACTTCGATGAGAGAGAGGCCGCGCTGTTGGCGCAAGCCGTGATGAGACTGGGACACACCCGGCTCCGCAGGGAGCCATCGGAAAACCGACGGCCGACAGGGTAAAGACCACCGGCACTGCCAGTGGTTACATTCTTTTACCTTGTATCGGCCAGGGAGAGAGGGAGTTTAGGGTGCGATCACGTTTCGCTGACGATGACCTGCTCGCGCAGCTCCCGCGGCATGGAAAAGGTGATGGTCTCGGCGCGCCCATCGAGCTCCTCGGGCGGGGCGGCGCCGAGCTCGGTGAGCCGTTCGATCACCCCCTCCACCAACACCTCGGGGGCGCTGGCACCGGCGGTAATACCGATGCTGGTCACGCCCTCGAGCCAGGCGGCGTCGATCTGGGCGGCGTCATCGATCAGATGCGCGGGGGTGCCCATGCGCTCGGCCAGCTCGCGCAGGCGGTTGGAGTTGGAGCTGTTGACGCTGCCCACTACCAGCACCAGCTCGCTGCCCTGGGCCAGCTCGCGCACCGCATCCTGGCGGTTCTGGGTGGCGTAGCAGATGTCATCCTTGCGCGGTCCCTGGATCTCCGGGAAGCGCTCGCGCAGGGCGTCGATCACCTTGGCGGTATCGTCCATCGACAGCGTGGTCTGGGTGACGAAGGCCAGCCTTGAGGGGTCGCGCACCGGCAGCTCGTGCACGTCCTGCTCATCCTCGACCAGATAGATGGCGCCGCCGTGACGGGTGTCGTAACGCCCCATGGTGCCCTCGACCTCAGGGTGGCCGGCGTGACCGATCAGAATGCACTCCTGGCCGCGCTTGGCATAGCGCAGCACTTCCATGTGCACCTTGGTCACCAGCGGGCAGGTGGCGTCGAACACTTTGAGCCCGCGCTGCTCGGCCTCCTTCTGCACCGCCCGCGACACTCCGTGGGCGGAGAAGATCACGATCACGTCATCGGGCACCTCGTGGAGTTCCTCGACGAAGATCGCTCCGCGTTCGCGCAGGCTGTCGACCACGAAGCGGTTATGGACCACCTCATGGCGCACATAGATCGGCGGCCCGAACACGTCGAGCGCGCGATTGACGATGTCGATGGCACGGTCGACCCCGGCGCAGAATCCACGGGGGTTGGCCAGCTTGATCTGCAGCGGGGGCCGCGTCGACGGCTGAGTCTTGGGCTGATCCTGTGTCATGCAAACCTCGCGCCTGAGCGCTGAGTCGGGGCAGCACCGGGCGCCCGCCAAGGGGCGCGCCGTGCTACCTCAATGGGTGGTGGCCGGACGCACGTCGAGGATCTCGACGTCGAAGGTCAGGGTACGCCCCGCCAGCGGATGATTGAAGTCCACCTCGACATGGCGCTCGTCGACGCTGGCGATCACCCCCGGCAGCTCGCCGCCGGCGGGGTCGGCGAAGGACATCACCATGCCCGGCTCGACCGCCTCTTCGAAGGTATCGCGTGCCAGGCGCTGGACGTTCTGCGGATTGTGCTGGCCGAAGGCGTGCTCCGGCGACACCGTATAGCTGCCGCTCTCGCCCGCCGCCATCCCGGTCATTGGCGCCTCGAAGCCCGGCGGCAGGTTGCCGTCGCCGACCTGGAAGGTCGCCGGTGACTTGTCGCGGGTGGAGTCGACCACCTGGCCATCTTCGAGTTTCACCGTGAAGTGCAGGGTCACTTCCATGCCCTCGCCGACCCGGTAGCGGTCGTCGGCAGGCTGATCATCGCGCGTCATCGAGTGTTCTCCTCATCGGTTCCCGCCGCGCTCGTCTTGGCCCCGCGCCGGGATTCGAACAGCGACTGCAGAATCAGGCCGATGGCGCCCAGGGTGATGGCGCTGTCGGCCAGATTGAAAGCCGGAAAATAGTAGCCGCCCCAGTGGAACGACAGGTAGTCGACCACATAGCCGTGAACCAGGCGATCGTAGAGGTTGCCAATGGCGCCGCCGATCACCAGCGCCAGCGAGATCGCGGTGAGCGTCTCGTGACGCTTGAGCCGGTTGAGCCACAGCGTCAGCCCCACGCTGGCGCCGATCGCGATCAGCGCGAACAGCCAGCGCTGCCAGCCGGCATGCTCGGCGAGGAAGCTGAAGGCGGCGCCGGTGTTATGCAAAAGCGTCAGGTTGAACACCGGCAGCACCTCGAGGGGCCGGCCGTAGTCGAGATGCGCCGAGGCCAGCGCCTTGACGCCCAGGTCGAGCACGATGACCAGCAGCGACAGCCACAGCCAGCGCAGCGGACGCCGCATGCGCGCGGCGTCGTCGGCCTGGCCAGAACGGGAGGTGGCGTTGACGTCAGGCAAAACGGCGTACCTCACCCGGGCCACCCGGCAGGTTGGCGATGGAGCGGGCCGACAGCGTCGGATGCGCCGGATCGGCACCCACATCGGGACGCCGCTCCCAGCTACGCTCGTCCTTCTCGTAGGGACTCAGGCGCACCGCCAGCTTGAGCCCCTCGAGCTCGGTCGGCTGGGCATCGGCGCCCTCGCCCAGCGGCGCCAGGGTCGCCTCCGAGGTGATCAACACGAAACGCAGTTCGTCCTCGAAGCGCGACAGCAGCGCATGCAGCGCATCGTCGACGTAGAGCGTCACCTCGCTGTCCAGGGCGCCCTTGATCACGCCCTCGTTGCGCGCCGCTTCGAGCTGCTTGTTGACCGCCTGCTTGACCTGGATCACCCGCTCCCAGAAGTCACGGTCCATCGCCGCCTGTTCCGGCGGCAGGTTGGTGGCATCCGCCGGCAGCGTGAACAGGCCGTCGTAGTAGGTCTCCAGGTGCACGCTCTCACCGCGCACGCCTGGGATGTTCTCGTAGATCTCCTCGGCGGTGAAGGCGAGGATCGGTGCGATCCAGCGCGCCAGCGCCTCGACGATATGGTAGAGCGCGGTCTGGCAGCTGCGGCGGGCCAGCGAGTCGGGCTGGGTGGTGTACTGGCGATCCTTGATGATATCCAGATAGAAACCGCCCATGTCGCGGGCACAGAAGTCGTGGACCTGCTGGTAGACGTCGCGGAAACGGTACTCGGCATAGGCGCGTTCGATCCGCGCCTGCAGCACCGCGGCGCGGTCCACCGCCCAGCGGTCGAGCGCCAGCATGGCGTCGCTGGCGACCGCATGCGCGGCCGGGTCGAAGCCGTTGAGGTTGGCGAGCAAAAAGCGCGAGGTGTTGCGGATACGCCGGTAGACGTCGGCGGTGCGCTTGAGGATCTCGTCGGAGACCGCCATCTCGCCGGAGTAGTCGGTGGAGGCGACCCACAGGCGCAGGATGTCGGCGCCCAGCTTGTCCATCACCTGCTGCGGCGCGACCACGTTGCCCAGCGACTTGGACATCTTGCGGCCCTTCTCGTCGACGGTGAAGCCGTGGGTCAGCAGCGCCTTGTAGGGGGGGTGGCCGTCGATGGCGCTACCGGTGAGCAGCGACGAGTGGAACCAGCCGCGGTGCTGATCCGACCCTTCGAGATAGAGATCCGCCCGCGGCCCTTGGTCGTGGCCGAGCGGGTGCGAGCCGCGCAGCACGTGCCAGTGGGTAGTGCCGGAGTCGAACCACACGTCGAGGGTGTCGGTGACCTTGTCGTAGTCGGCGGCCTCGTCACCCAGCAGCTCGCTGGGGTCGAGCTTGAACCAGGCGTCGATCCCCTCGACCTCGACGCGGCTTGCCACCGCCTCCATCAGTTCGACGGTGCGCGGGTGCAGTTCACCGCTGGCCTTGTGCAGGAAGAACGGGATCGGCACACCCCAGTTGCGCTGGCGCGAGATGCACCAGTCGGGACGGTTGGCGATCATGCTGTGCAGCCGCGCCTTGCCCCAGGCAGGAATGAAGTCGGTCGCCTCGACGCCCGCCAGCGCCGTTTCGCGCAGCGTTCGGCCGTCAGGCCCCTGGCGATCCATGCCGACGAACCACTGCGCCGTGGCGCGGTAGATCACCGGCGTCTTGTGGCGCCAGCAGTGCATGTAGCTGTGGGTGATCTTCTCGTGGGCCAATAGCGCGCCCGCCTCATCGAGGGCAGTGACGATCTGCGGATTGGCCTTCCAGATCATCTGACCGCCGAAAAGCGGCAGCGTGTCGACATAGACGCCGTTGCCCTGCACCGGATTGAGGATCTCGTCGAAGCTCATGCCGTAACGGCGGCAGGAGTGGAAGTCATCCTCGCCGTAGGCCGGCGCCGAGTGCACGATGCCGGTGCCCGCGCCCAGCTCGACGTAGTCGGCCAGATAAAGCGGCGACAACCGTGCGTAGCCGGCGTCGGCACTGGCCAGCGGGTGGTGGAAGGCGATGTGTTCCAGGCTCGCCCCGGGGGCGGTGGCGAGGGTCTCGCCCTGGTATCCGTAGCGCGCGAGACAGCTCTCCACCAGCTCCTCGGCCAGCAGCAGCAGACGCTCGCCGGTATCGACCAGGGCGTAGGTGAACTCCGGGTGCACGTTCATCGCCTGGTTGGCCGGGATGGTCCAGGGCGTGGTGGTCCAGATCACCGCGCTGGCCGGCTTGGGCAGCGCGTCGAGGCCGAAGGCCGCAGCCAGCGCCTCGGGCTGGGCGCAGGGGAAGGCAACGTCGATCGCATCGGACTGCTTGTCCTGATACTCGACCTCCGCCTCGGCCAGCGCCGAGCCGCAGTCGAAGCACCAGTTGACCGGCTTGAGCCCCTTGAACACATAGCCACCCTTGACCATCTCGGCCAGGGCACGAATCTCGCCCGCCTCGTTGGCGAAGTTCATGGTCAGGTAGGGGTGATCCCAGTCGCCCTGGACGCCGAGGCGCACGAAGCCCTCTTTCTGTACCTCGACCTGGGCGGCGGCATACTCGCGGCACAGCGCGCGCGCCTGGTCGGCGGGCAGGTGCTTGCCGTGGGTGGTCTCGACCTTGTGCTCGATGGGCAGGCCGTGGCAGTCCCAGCCGGGCACATAGGGGGAGTCGAAGCCGGCCAGGTTCTTCGACCTGACGATGAAATCCTTGAGCAGCTTGTTGACCGCATGACCGATGTGAATGCTGCCGTTGGCGTAGGGAGGGCCATCGTGGAGCACGAAGCGCTCGCGGCCACGGCGCGCTTCACGCAGCTTGGCGTAGAGGCGCAGATCGTTCCACTGCGCGATGCGGGCCGGCTCCCGCGCCGGCAGGTTGCCGCGCATGGGGAAGTCGGTCGAGGGCAGATTCAGCGTGTGCTTGTAGTCGCTCATGGTGTTTTCGGTTCGCTCAGGGCTGTGTGCGTGTCGCTCGGGCTGTGGTCATACCGCTCAAGGCTGTGGTCATTAAGCTCAAGGCTGTGGTCATACCGCTGGAGTGCCGGGCCGTTCACTCATCCGTGCGCGGATCGCGCGCCGGGCCCGGGGGCGAGTCGGCCACCGCAGCCTCGTGCGGCAGCGGCGCCGAGGCCAGCGGGAAGCGTGCCGCTGGCGGCGCCAGACTGGCCAGGCCGGCGGAGTCCGTGTTCGGCGCATCCGGCGTGGCGGTGGGCGCCTGATTGATGTCCGGCGCGGCGGTGGGCGCCTGATTGATGTCGGGCGCAGCGGCGGGCGCCTGAAAATAGCGCCGCGCCTGGTCCAGATCGTGATGGATCTGCCTCACCAAGGTATCGAAATCGGCGAACTTGGTCTCGCCGCGCAGCCGTGCGCAGGGCACCACACTGAGCGACTCGCCGTAGAGTTCGAGCTGTCGCTCGAGCACGTGGACCTCGAGCATCGGCTGATGGGCGCCGACGGTCGGCCGCCAACCGATATTGGCCACACTCGGCACCCAGCTGCCGTCGGGCAGTCGAGTGGCACAAGCAAAGACCCCGCGCAGCGCCAGCGGGCGCCGGGTCAGCGGGATGTTGGCGGTGGGCACGCCGATGGTGCGGCCGAGCTGACGGTCACGCACCACCCGCCCCTGAAAGGCGAAGGGGCGTCCCAGCATGCGCGCCGCCTGGCAGAAATTGCCGCTGGCCAGCAGGGTGCGTACGCGAGTGCTCGAGACGCGCTCGTCATCGAGGGCGAAGGTGCGGGTATGCTCCACGGCAAAGCCGCACTCGCGTCCGACCGCTTCGAGCAGCGCGAAATCGCCGGCACGATCGCAGCCGAAGCGGAAGTCGTCACCCACCACCAGATGGCGCACGCGCAGCCCATCGATCAGCACGCGCTCGATGAACTGGCGCGCGGTGAGGCTGCGCAGGGCGTCGTTGAACGGCAGGCAGAGGATGCGATCGGCGCCGTGGGCGGCGAGCAGCTCGACCTTGTCGCGCAGCCGGGTCAGCCGCGGCGGTGCCTGGTCACCGGCGAAGTACTCCCGCGGCTGGGGCTCGAAGATCACTACCGTGACCGGCAGACCCGCACTGCGCGACAGCGACTTCAGCTGCTCGAGAATCGCCTGGTGGCCGCGGTGCACGCCATCGAAGTTGCCGATGGTGGCGACACACTCGCGCGGCGCACCGCTGCGCGTGATGCCCCCGACGGGCAGGTTGTGCAAGCCTCGAATCAGTTCCATAGAGTCCATTCCCGTGTCAACGCGGGCCGCACGGCGGCAGTAGGCGACAGCGCGCCAGCCGCCGACGCCGGGGGCTTCATTATACCCGCGCCGCGCCAGCCCATCAGCCGCGCAGCCGGAAGTGTCGCAGGCGCACGCCGGTCAGCGCCAGCCACACGAAGTAGAGCGTCGCGCCGCCGACCACCAGTCCCAGCAGGCAGCCCACGCGGCGCGGCGCATGCCACGCGGTCCACTGATGCCAGTCGGGGGTCAGCCACCACAGCCCGAGCGCCATCAGCGCGCAGCCGCCGACCACCTGGAAAGCGTAGCGCCCCCAGCCCGGCTGGAAGCGCAGCACGCCCTGACGATGCAGCCCGCGCCCGAGCAGCCCGGCGTTGAGAAACGCCGACAGCGCCGTCGCCAGTGCCAGTCCGGCATGCGCCAGCGGCACGATCAGGGCAAGGTTCATCACCATGTTGGCGACCATCGCCACGATCCCGATCTTGACCGGGGTCTTGGTGTCCTGGCGGGCGAAGTAGCCCGGGGCGAGCACCTTGATCAGCATGAAGGCGAGCAGCCCCAGCGCATAGGCGCGCAGACTGCGTGCCGCCATCACCACGTCGTGGTCGGTCATCGCACCGTAGTGGAACAAGCTGACCAGCAGCGGCTCGGCCAGCAGTACCAGCGCCAGCGCCGCCGGCAGTCCGATCAGCAGCACCATGCGCAGCGCCCAGTCGAGCATGCGCGCAAAGTGCTCGCGCGACTGCTCGGCATGCCGCTTGGAGAGCGCCGGCAGGATCACCGTGGCAATGGCGATGCCGAACACCCCCAGCGGCAGCTCCACCAGACGGTCGGAGTAATAGAGCCAGGAGACGCTGCCGGAGACCAGGAAGGAGGCCAGCACGGTATCCAGCAGCAGGTTGATCTGCGATACCGAGACCCCGAACAGTGCCGGCGTCATCAGCCGCAGGATGCGCCGGACCCCGGGATGGCGAAAGCCCAGCCGCGGCCGCGGCATCAGCCCCAGCCGCAACAGGAACGGCAGTTGGAACAGCAGCTGCGCCGCACCAGCGATCAATACCCCCCAGGCCAGCCCCAGCGCCGGGTCGCTCATCCATGGCGTCAGCCACAGCGCGGCGCCGATCAGGCTCAGGTTGAGCAGCACCGGGGTGAAGGCGGGGACCGCGAAGCGCTCCCAGGTATTGAGCACGCTGCCGGCGAAGGCGGTCAGCGAGATCAGCAGCAGATAGGGAAAGGTCAGCCGCAACATCTCGGCGGTGAGCGCGAGCTTGCCCGGGTCGGCCTTGAACCCCGGGGCGAACAGCCACACCAGCCAGGGCGCAGCGGCGATCGCCAGCGCGGTGATCAGCGCCAGCACCACGCTCAGGCTGCCGGAGACCGCATCCAGTAACTCACGCACCTCGGCCCGGGTACGCTGGGTGGCGTACTCTGAGAGCACCGGCACGAAGGCCTGGTTGAAGGCCCCCTCGGCGAACAGCCGGCGCATGAAGTTGGGAATCTTGAAGGCGACGAAGAACGCATCCGCCCCGCTACCGGCCCCCAGCAGCGTGGCGATCACCACGTCGCGCACCAGACCCAGCATCCGCGAGAGCAGCGTCATCACGCTCACCACCATGCCCGAGCGCAGCAGGCCACCGCGGGTGACCGGCGTCGCCGTGCCGGTGGTGGCCGCTTCCGCCACCGCCTCGGATTCGCGCTTGCGCGTCTGTCTACTCATGCGGCCTCGTCATGCGCTCGCGCCCGTGATATTCACCCTATCCAGCCACCGCGAAGGCCCCGGAGGGTGACCGCCAGGGATGGCCGGTCACCGCAACCTGCCGGGAGCCGGTTGCGACGTCGCTCCGCGACGGCCCGAAGGGTGACCGCCAGGGATGGCCGGTCACAAAAAAACCGGCCGAAGCCGGTTTTTTTCATCAAGCGCGTCCGGCTCAGGCAGCCAGCGCCTTAATTCGCTTGTTCAAGCGACTCTTGATGCGCGCGGCCTTCTTCTTGGAGAAGGCATCCTTGTCGGCGATGCGGTCGATGACCGGCTGCGCGGCCTGGAACTCGCTGTTGGCCTGAGCCTGGTCGCCAGCCTGGATCGCCTTGATCACGCGCTTGATGTAAGTGCGGACCATGGAACGCTGACTCGCGTTGTGCTTGCGGCGGTCTTCCGCCTGACGTGCGCGCTTGCGCGCTTGCTTGGTATTCGCCACCGTCGACTCCTTGGAGATGTTGACAGTCAATTCTGTATGTAGATCACCCAGGACAGCCTCGAAACCGCTTCAGGCAATCCTGAATGAGTCGGCCGAATCTTGCTGCCGCGCTTCGTGAGAAGCGAAGCCGACCGTCGTTTCCGACAGTCTTTCACGGGCCATGTCTGAGAGGATGCGGGATTCTATCACAACGACTTTGCGCGACACCAGCTTCACAGCACCACGAGATTGTCGCGGTGAATCAGCTCGGGCGCCTCGACATAGCCGAGAATCTCGCCGATACGCTGGCTCGGCTGGCCCACCAGACGCTGGGCGTCGGCGCTCGCATAGTTGACCAGACCCTTGGCCACCCGCGCCCCCTGCTCGTCGACGCAGACCACCATGTCGCCGCGCCGGAACTGGCCTTCGACCCGCTTCACCCCCACCGGCAACAGGCTCGAACCGTGGCTGCGCAGCACCTTGACCGCACCGGCATCGAGGGTCAGCGTGCCGCGCACCTGCAGCTGCCCGGCGAGCCAGCGCTTGCGCGCCGCCAGCGGCGCATGCAGCGGCTTGAGCAGCGTGCCCAGCGCCTCGCCCTCGAGCAGCCGGGTCAACACCTGCGGCTGACGCCCGCTGGCGATGGCGGTCACGGCGCCAGAGCGCGCCGCCAGCCGCGCCGCGCGCAGCTTGGTCGCCATGCCCCCGCGGCCCAGTACACCGCCACCGCCGGCCACCGCGTCGAGCGCGGCATCGTCGGCCTCGGCCTCGGCGATCAATCGGGCCGACGGCTCATGACGCGGATCGGCATCGTAGAGCCCCTCCTGATCGGTCAGGATCAAGAGCGCATCGGCCTCGAGCAGATTGGCCACCAGCGCACCCAGGGTGTCGTTGTCGCCGAAGCGGATCTCGTCGGTGACCACGGTATCGTTCTCGTTGATCACCGGGACCACATGGAGCGCCACCAGCGTGCGCAGCGCCGAGCGCGCATTGAGATAGCGCTTGCGGTTGGAGAGATCGTCATGGGTCAACAGCACCTGGGCACTGCGCAGACCGTGGCGGGCGAAGTGGTTCTCGTAGCACTGCGACAGCCCGCTCTGGCCCACTGCGGCGGCGGCCTGCAGCTCATGCACCGCGCTCGGCCGGCTATGCCAACCGAGCCGCACCATGCCTTCGGCGATCGACCCCGAGGAGACCAGCACCACTTCGACCCCGCGCTGGTGCAGCGCGGCCATCTGGTCGACCCAGCCACCAATGGCGGCATCGTCGAGGCCGCGCCCATCGTTGGTCAGCAGGGCGCTGCCGATCTTGACCACGACCCGCCGCGCCGCCGACAGCGACGCCCGTCCCAGTTCCCGCTCCGCCGCCATCACTTCGCCCTCCGACTCTCACTGACACTGCGCTGCACGCCCGCCAGACCTCAACGGGTGTATTCGACCTCGACGTCATAGTCGTCATCGTCGAAGTCGTCATCCTCGGCCGCGACCTCGCCGCGCTTGACCCGCAGCCGCGCCTGATGCGCCTCGACCCGTGCCACCGACTCCGCCTCCATGCGCGCCCGCATCTCGCGCTCGCGCTCGGCGAAGGCTTCGTCTTCGTGCTCCAGCTGGCGCTGTTCGGTGAGCCAGCGATGGGCCGCCTGCACCAGCGCATCGGTGCCGTCACCGGCAATCGCCGCGATGCGATAGACCGGCCCCTGCCACGCCAGCCGCGCGAGGATATCCTCGACCCGCGCCTCGCGCTCGGCCTCGGGCAGCAGATCGAGTTTGTTGATCACCAACCAGCGCGGCAGTTCCGACAAGGCCGGCGAGAAGCTTTCGAGCTCCTCGGCGATCGCCGTCACCGAGGCCACCGGATCGGACTCGTCGAACGGGGCCGCATCCACCACGTGCAGCAGCAGGCGCGTACGGGTGAGGTGCTTGAGGAAACGCAGCCCCAGCCCGGCACCGTCCGAGGCACCCTCGATCAGCCCGGGCACATCGGCCATCACGAAGTGCTCGTGGGTGCCCAGCTTGACCACACCCAGGTTGGGCACCAGCGTGGTGAAGGGGTAGTCGGCGACCTTGGGCTTGGCCGCCGAGACCGAACGGATCAGAGTCGACTTGCCGGCGTTGGGCATGCCCAGCAGGCCGACGTCGGCCATCACCTTCATCTCCAGGCGCAGCTTGCGCCGCTCGCCCTCGGTGCCCGACGTGGTACGCCGCGGGGCGCGGTTGGTGGAGGACTTGAAGTGGATATTGCCGAGCCCACGCCGACCGCCCTGGGCGACCAGCACCACCTGCCCCTCGGCAGTCACATCGGCGATCACCTCGAGGGTGTCCTCGTCGATCACCGTGGTCCCCACCGGCACCTTGACGTGCAGATCCTCACCCGCCTTGCCGCTCATCTGGCGGCCCTGGCCGGGCTGGCCGTTCTGCGCCTTGTAGAAGCGCTGGAACTTGAAGTCGATCAGGGTGTTGAGCGACTCGTCGCCGATCAGGTAGACGCTGCCGCCGTGACCGCCGTCGCCGCCGTCGGGGCCACCCTTGGGCACGAACTTCTCACGCCGGAAACTGAGGCAGCCGTTGCCCCCCTTGCCAGCCTCGACGGTGATCGATGTCTCGTCGACGAATTGCATGATTCTCTCCCGGCGACGGCCTGCCGCCTCTTATGTCCCGAACACCCTTTTCGCCCCGAACACCACGATGCCTGGACGTCCTGAACGACCCAACGCCACGACAGGTGTCCGCCAGTGCAGGCGGGGATACAAAAAAGCCCCGCCTGAGCGGGGCTTTTTCAGCAGCGTTCGTGAGGTCTCAGGCGGAGACTACGCTCACGAACTTGCGGTTCTTCGGGCCTTTCTGTTCGAACTTGATCACACCATCGGTGAGCGCGAACAGCGTATGGTCCTTGCCGATGCCCACACCGGTGCCGGCGTGGAACTTGGTGCCGCGCTGGCGCACGATGATATTGCCGGGAGTCGCTTTCTGCCCGCCGAACAGCTTGACGCCCAGGCGTTTCGATTCTGAATCGCGACCGTTACGCGTACTACCAGCGGCCTTCTTATGTGCCATGGTGAATACCTCTCTCTGGGGGAACGATCCGCTTAGGCGGAGATTCCGGTGATCTTGACTTCAGTGAACCACTGACGGTGGCCCTGACGCTTCATGTGGTGCTTGCGGCGACGGAACTTGATGATATGAACCTTCTCGCCGCGGCCGTGGGAGACGATCTCCGCAGCCACCTTGGCACCCTCGACCAGCGGCGCGCCGACCTTGACGTCGTCGCCGTCGGCAACCAGCAGAACCTGGTCGAATTCCAGGGTCTCGCCAGTCGCGATCTCGAGTTTCTCGAGCTTCAGCGTCTGACCTTCCTGGACACGGTATTGCTTACCGCCACTCTTGATTACAGCGTACATGGAATCTCTCCGGGGCCCGCGTCGGGCTATCAGCTCAGTCGGGCAACAAACTTCATCTGGCCCCAACCGTTGGGCCAAGTGCGTCGACTCGTCGAAGACGGCCGCGGGGCCGTGCTTCACCAGCGGGTCAGCATGGACAGGCCACCGTCAGGGTGCGTTGGCCGCACGAAGCCTTGTGGTGCCTTGCCTTGCATGACCGGTGCTCTTCGAGACCTGCGTCGAGTGGTGCCCCTTCCGGCAACCATCTAACAGGGAGCGTGACGAGTCGGGTCGCGGATTATAGCGATTGCGCATGCCCGGAGCAAGCCCACGCCCGGGCGCGGCTTGACGCACTTCGGGGCGCCACCTAGCATAGCCGCTCACGTCGCCTCTCGGCCCCGGGGCTTCGAGCGGCCCACCCGATTCCCCCTGTGACAAGCCGATCATGCAATCCAACGCTGCATCCATTCATGCGGCGGTGGCTGAGGACTTCGCCGCCGTCAATCGCACGATCCTCAGTCAGCTGGCGTCGCGCATCCCGTTGGTCGAGACCATCGGCCAGTACATCATCGAGAGCGGCGGCAAGCGCCTGCGCCCGCTGCTGGTGCTGCTCGCGGCACGCGCCCTCGACTACCGCGGCGACCGCCATATCACCCTGGCCACGCTGATCGAGTTCATGCATACCTCGACCCTGCTGCACGACGACGTGGTCGACGAGTCGAGCCGGCGGCGCGGCAAGGCGACCGCCAACGAGACCTGGGGCAACGCGCCCTCGGTGCTGGTCGGTGACTTCCTCTATTCGCGTTCGTTCCAGATGATGGTGGAAGTCGGCTCGATGCGCATCATGCAGGTGCTCTCCGGGGCAACCTGCGTGATCGCCGAGGGCGAAGTCCAGCAGCTCACCAATATCGGCAACGCCGATATCGAGGAGTCGGACTACTTCGACACCATCCAGGGCAAGACCGCGATGCTGTTCGAGGCGGCCTCCCACAGCGGCGCGATCCTGGCCGAGGCGGACCCTGACGCCGAACGTGCACTCAAGCTCTACGGCCGCTACCTCGGGCTGGCCTTCCAGTTGATCGACGATCTGCTCGACTACCAGGGCGATGCCGAGACCATGGGCAAGAACGTCGGCGACGATCTGGCCGAGGGCAAGCCGACGCTGCCGCTGATCCACGCCATGCGCCAGGGCACCCCGGCACAGGCGGCACTGATCCGTCAGGCGATCACTGATGGCGGCCTCGAGCGGCTCGACGAGGTGCTGGCGATCGTGCGCGAGACCGGCGCCCTCGAATATACCCAGCGCCGCGCCGAAGAGATGGCCGCAAAGGCCCGCGACCAGCTCGCGCTGCTCGCGCCCAGCGTCTATCGCGAGAGCATGGAGACGCTGACCCGCATCGCCGTCGAGCGTCAGGTGTGACGCGCTCACCCCAAGGGGGCTCGGCGGTGTCGTGACCACCCGCTGCGGGTGACGTGAACCTCCTCAGCGGGTGTCCGGACAGGGCGTGGCGAAAGCGGCTGGTCGCTCAAGAGAGAGTTGCAAAAGAAGGGGTTGCGTACGCGTCAGGGATGCGTATAATTCAGCTCCGTCGAGTTTGGCTCGGCGCAAAAGTCGGAGTGTAGCTCAGCTTGGTAGAGCGCTGCCTTCGGGAGGCAGAGGTCGTAGGTTCGAATCCTGTCACTCCGACCATCGTATTGAAAAATGCCCGCTTCGGCCCCGCCGAAGCGGGCATTTTGCTTGTCAGGCTGCCGCCAGGCAAAAGGCCAATGGGCAGCGCCGCGGGGTAGCGCTACAGTGACAGAGCGCCGCGCACTCATCTCGCGCTGTCTGCCCCGCCCTCGCCAGGAGACCCGCCATGCCTCGTTCCCCCCGTCTCGTAGCGCTCGGCCTCGGTCTACTGCTGGTGGCCGGCGGCGCCCGCGCCGACGAGCCCCCTGCCCCGCCGCCGTGGTCGACGCAAGAGGTCACCAGCGCCCAGGCCCAGTGTCGCGCCAACCTCACCGCCACCGGCATCGATGGCCCCAAGGTAGCGCGCTACTGCGAGTGCGTGACCACCGCACTGCAGGCACGTTTCAGCGCCGCCGAGGTGCGCCGCATGAAACGCGCCCACGACCCCGGCGCCGATGACGACAACCGCCCGCCGGCGCTGGCCAAGACGCTGGAGCAGTGCTCGCCGGTGCTCGAGTCACCCTGAGACGCTCGAACGCTGCTGTTGCGCGCTCGCGTCGCCGCGGGCAGAGCGCCGATCCTGTGCCATGCTGGAGAGGGCCGTCCCGATAGGACCGGCTCATCAGCAAGGGCCAGCACGCCCCCAGGTGAACATTCGAAGGAGACGGCGCATGCCCGACTCGCTCCCGACCACGGCCTCGGCGCCCCGCGGCCGCCGGCGCCACCCGCTGCCGGTCAGGCTCTGGCACTGGTTCAATCTGTGGTGCCTGGTGGTGATGCTGATGAGCGGTCTGCAGATCTTCAACGCCCATCCCGCACTCTACTGGGGCAGCGCCTCCCACTTCGACGACCCCTGGCTGGAGCTCTACGCCATCCGCGCCCCGAACGGCGACATTCGTGGCCAGACCGCCCTCGGCCCCTGGGTCTTCGATACCACCGGGGTGCTCGGCTACTCCGCGGCGAACGGACGTGAAAGCGTGCGCGGCTTCCCCGCCTGGAGCACCCTGCCCAGCTATCAGTACCTCAGCATGGGCCGGCTGTGGCACTTCTTCTTCGCCTGGCTGTTCGCGGGAGCGGGGGCGCTGTTCGTGCTCTATGCCCTGCTCAGCTGCCACCTGCGCCGCGACCTGTGGCTCTCCGGCGCCCAGTGGCGCGGGCTGGGCCGCGACCTGCTGGATCACCTGCGCCTGCGCTTCCACGGCCCCCACGGCGGTTACAACGGTCTGCAGAAGCTCAGCTACCTGGGCGTGCTGCTGGTGGCGCTGCCGCTGATGATCGTTACCGGCCTGTGCATGTCGCCCACCTTCAACGCCGCCGCTCCCTGGCTGCTGGAGCTGTTCGGCGGGCGCCAGAGCGCGCGCTCGATTCACTTCATCGTCGCCGCAGCACTGGTGCTGTTCTTCCTGATACATATCGCCATGGTGCTGCTGAGCGGCCCCTGGCGTCAGCTCAAGGGGATGCTCACCGGCGGGCCGCGCGTCACCGAGGAGCCCGCAGCCACGTCCACCACGCCAACCATCCGCAGCGGGAGAGACCAGCATGATGCGTCGTGATTCCGGCCGCCGCGACGCCTCGCGGCGCCGCTTCCTCCAGCGCTCGGCGCTGGGTGCCGCCGCGCTCGGTCTCGCCGGCTGCGACCGCCTGTCGCAGAGCGAGCAGGTTGCCGGCACGCTGAATCTGGCCCAGCGCCTCAACCTGCGCGTGCAGCGCTTCCTCGCCGGCGAGCGCGGGCTGGCGCCGGAGTATCCGGCATCGATGATCGACCCGGTGTTCCGCCCCAACGGCTCCACCGACCCGCAATCAGGACGCTACCGGGAACTGGCGGCCAACGGCTTCGCCGACTGGCGACTGACCCTGGATGGCCTGGTGGAGACACCACTGTCGCTGTCGCTCGACGAGATCCGCGCGCTCCCGGCGCGTACCCAGATCACACGCCACGACTGCGTCGAGGGCTGGAGTGCGATCGGCCAGTGGACGGGCCCGGTGCTCGGCGATCTGCTGGCGCGCGCCGGGGTCAAGTCACAGGCGCGCTACGTGGTGTTCCACTGCATGGACCAGTTGAATGGCAAGGACTTCTACTACGAGAGCCTCGACCTGGTGGAGGCGCGCCACCCGCAGACGATCCTCGCCCACTCGCTCAACGGCGCCCCGTTGCCCACCGCCAACGGCGCGCCGCTACGTCTGCGCGCGGAGCGCCAGCTGGGCTACAAGATGGCCAAGTATCTCTCCGGGATCACCCTGGTCAGCCACTTCGACGACATCGGCGACGGCCGCGGCGGCTACTGGGAAGATCGGGGCTATACCTGGTACGCCGGTATCTGAGCCCGAATCACGCGTAGCGGGTGCCCCAGGGGCTGCGCAGCACAGGCGAGCCAGGGGCCGCCGACTTGACATTCTCGCGCCATGGTCTGCACTCAAATCCTCGCCATGACGCATGGATCTTGGCCATGGCGCGAGCACACCCAACTCCGATACGGAAGGATTCGTCCATGGCTATCCCCCGCTTCACCGCCACTGCCCTGCGCCGCGCCCTGGCCGGGCTGGCGCTCGGCTGCGTCGCCGCCACCGCCCTGGCGGCACAGAACGGCGATGCGCCCCAGCATCTGCGCGGCACCATCACCGAGGTCGGCGATCACGCTTTCAGCGTCGAGTCGCACCCGGACGGCAAGGTCCACAAGGTCACCTTCGACGACGCCACGCGTCTCGCCGGCGTCACCCGCAGCAGCCTCGATCAGATCAAAGAGGGTACCTTCATCGGCACCGCCAACGTGCCCGGCGCCGACGGCAAGCCGTCACAGGCCCAGGAAGTGGTGGTCTTCCCCGACTCGATGCGCGGCACCGGCGAAGGCGACTACCCTTGGGACACCCCCCGCGGTGCCATGCAGCAGGGCGCCAGCGGTGAGACCATGGGCAGCGACAAGATGGGCGGCGATAATGCCGGCGGTGAAAAACTGGGCGGCGCCGGCGGCGGCTCGAGCATGACCAACGGCACCGTCTCCGCCGCGACGCATCAGGGTTCCAGCGGCAAGCTCGGCGGCGCCGACAGCGCCTCGACCATGACCAACGGCACGGTCGACAGCTCCCAGGCCCAGGATGGCACCCTGACCCTGACGGTGGACTACGGCAACGGCAGCAAGCAGATCCAGGTGCCCAGCGACGTGCCGGTGGTCAAGGTGAGCAAAGCCTCGATGGAGACGCTGAAAAAAGGCGCTGCCGTATTCGTCGCCGGTGACATGAGCCAGCACCCGATCCCGGCCAAGGTGGTAATCGTCGGTATCGACGGCACCGTACCGCCGATGTGAGGCCGCCCGCGCGCCCGAACTCAGGGCGGGAAGGGATGATAGCGGGCGCCTCGGCGCCCGCTGTCGTCAGGCACGTTGGCTGCCGATGAAAAGCAGCCATACCAGACGCGAACTCCCTGGCGGTATCAGCCCTCCTCGCGGGCGGCGTCGCGCCGGCGCCGCTCGCGATTGCGCCGGTAGCGTCTGACCAGCGCCAGCCAGCCGGCGGCGACCAGCATCAGTGCCAGGGTCACCCCCTGCCACGGGCGCGCCGCGTCGCCGAGCCAGGTCTCGAGGGCGATGATCGCGACGAAGCCCACCGCCTGGGAGGCGATCGCCATGCGTCGCAAACCGTCGCGCTGTCCCGTCGTCGCCATCCTGCCTCCCGCTGTCCATGAATCGATCGTCTTAGCCGCGCCGCCTGCCTTCCGGCTACTGCCGAACGCGGCAGCAGTGTAGCATCGCCGCCTGCCGAGACGCGCAGCGCTTAAGACTGCAACGCCTTTACGCTAGAATGCGTCGCCCACTCCTCCCGCAGTTGAGCATACCGAGGCATCATGAGCGACTTCACCCCCGGCCAGCGCTGGATCAGCGACGGCGAAACCGAGCTGGGACTAGGCACCATTCTCAGCGTCGACGCCCGCAGCGTGACCGTGCTCTTCACCGCCAGCCAGGAGACGCGCACCTATAGCGCGCGCCAGGCGCCGCTGACCCGGGTCATCTTCGCCGCGGGGGATCGTATCGTCGATGCCGAGGGCCACACCCTCACGGTCAGCGACGTCGAGATCGACGCCGGCTGCATCGTCTACCACGGCCACGACGAACAGGGCACCGCTGCCACCCTGCCCGAAGCGCGCCTCTCCGACAGCATGCGCTTTCACCAGGCCCAGGATCGTCTGCTCACCGGCCAGGTCGACCGCAACGACTGGTTCGAGCTGCGCTACCGCTCGCTGCATCATCATCAGCGCCTCTCGCGCAGCCCGGCGCTGGGCCTGGCAGGCCCGCGCATCGATCTGATCGCGCACCAGCTCTACATCGCCGACGAGGTCTCGCGGCGCCACGCCCCGCGCGTGCTGCTGGCCGACGAGGTGGGGCTGGGCAAGACCATCGAGGCCGGCCTGATCCTGCACCGGCTGCTGCTCACCGGACGCGCCAGCCGCGCCCTGATCCTGGTACCGCCGAGCCTCACCCACCAGTGGCTGATCGAGTTGCTGCGCCGCTTCTCGATCTCGGTGACCCTGCTAGACGAGGCGCAGAGCGAGGCGTGGGGCGACGAGAATCCCTTCGACAGCGGCCAGTGCATTCTCGCCAGCCAGGCGTGGCTGTTCGCCAATCCGCAGCGTCAGCGCCAGGCCGAAGCGAGCCAGTGGGACCTGATGATCGTCGACGAGGCGCACCACCTGGACTGGACGCCCCAGGCCGAGGGGCCGGGCTACGCCTGCGTGGCGCGCCTCGCCGCCCGCATTCCGGGACTGCTGCTGCTCACCGCGACACCGGAGCAGATGGGCCTGGAGAGCCACTTCGCCCGGCTGCGCCTGCTCGACCCGGATCGCTACCAGGATCTCGACCGTTTCAGCGCCGAAGAGGCCGGCTATGCCGCGGTGGCTGACGCCATCGATGCCCTCGACCGGCTGCCGGGCGAGGCTGCAGCGCTGGACGCGGTCAGCGCGGTGATCGGTGCGGGCGACGGCGACAGCCAGGCGCTGCTCGCCACCCTCGCCAATGCCGAAAGCGACGACACCCAGCGCGCCAGCGCCCGCCGCCAGCTGCGCGAGCAGCTGCTCGACCGCCACGGCACCGGGCGGGTGATGTTCCGCAACAGCCGGCGCCATGTGGGCGGCTTCCCCGAGCGCCATCTGCACACCGCCGAGCTCGACATGCCGGCGGCCTACCGGGCCCAGCTCGACGAGCTCGCCGCCGGCAACGACCATGTCGCTGCCCGCCTGCATGCCGCCGAACTCGGCCCGCGGGAGGCACGCCTCTACCCCGAGGCGGCCTACCGCGCCGTGCAGGAGGCCGCGCTACAGGCGGACACTCCGTGGTGGGAGCAGGACCCCAGGGTCACCTGGCTGATGGGCCTGCTGGAATCACTCGGGCGCCAGACCAAGGTGCTGCTGATCGTCCACTATCGTCAGAGCGCCATCGATCTGGCCGAGGCCCTGCGCGTGCGCGCCGGCGTGCAGGCGCCGGTGTTCCACGAGGAGATGAGCCTGGTCGAGCGTGACCGCGCCGCGGCCGCCTTCGCCGACGACGAGGCAGGCTGCCAGCTGCTGATCTGCTCGGAGATCGGCTCCGAGGGGCGCAACTTCCAGTTCTGCCACCATCTGGTGATGTTCGACCTGCCGTGGCACCCCGATCTGCTCGAGCAGCGCATCGGCCGCCTCGACCGTATCGGCCAGCTTCACCCCATCGATATCCACGTGCCGGTGATCGCCCACAGCCCCACCGCCACGCTGCTGCGCTGGTACCGCGACGGGCTCGACGCCTTCATCGCACCGCACGCCGCCGGTGGCGACGTGCTCGACGCCTTCGGCGAAGCGCTGCGCGAGAGCCTCGACGACGAGAGCGGGGTGGACACGCTGATCGACGAGACCCGCACCTTCAACGCCGACCGCCTGGCCCAGCGCGAGGCCGGGCGCAATCGCCTGCTGGAGTGGAACGCCTGCCGCCCCGAGCGCGCCGATGCGGTGATCGCCGCGGTGCTCGAGCAGGACAACGATCCGGCCCTGCCGCGTTATGTCGATCAGGCGCTGGATATCCTCGGCGTCGACAGCCGCGAACTGGGCAACGCCCTGACCCATCTGGCGCCCGGCTCGCACATGCTCGATAGCCTGCCCGGACTCAGCCAGGGCGACGAGGGCTTCACCGTCACCTATTCGCGCACCCAGGCGCTGGCGCGGGACGACGTCCAGCGGCTGTCATGGGAGCACCCGCTGGTCACCGCGATGCTTGAGCGCGTGCTCGACTCGAGCCTCGGCAACACCGCCCTGGCGCTGCTCAAGCACCCCAGCATCCCCGGTGGCCGGCTGATGCTGGAGCTGGTCTACCGTACCCACTGCCCCGCGCCCAAGCAGCTTCAGCTGGGCCGCTTCCTGCCCGACACCGGCATTCGCGTGCTGCTCGACGAGAGCGGGGCCAATCTCTCGGACAAGGTCAGCTTCAGCGGCCTGTCGCGCAATCTGCAGCGGGTCAAAAAGGGGGTCGCGCGGGAGCTTTTGAAGTCGCGCCACGAGCAGCTGCGCGCACTGCTGAAAAGCGGCGAGCAGGAAGCCCTGCGCGAGTTGCCGACGCTGGTCGAGCGCGCCCAGACCGAGATGCGCGACACCCTCGACGGTGAGCTGGCGCGCCTCAAGGCGCTGGCCCAGCGCAGTGGCGCGATCCGTGCCGACGAGCAGGCCGCCTTGGGTCAGGAGCGCGCGGACCTGGATGCAGCAATCGAAAGCGCCGCGCTGCGCCTCGACGCGGTGCGGGTGATCGTGACCGTGGACAACGAGCAGCGCTAGGCGCCGCTAGGCACCGCTAGGCCTCAGCGCGGCAGGATCGCCGCCAGCGCGGCATCGAGCGTGGGGTAGGTGAAGCGGAAACCCGCCTCCTCGAGCCGCGCCGGGCGCATGCAGGCGCCGGTCAGCAGCAGCCGCGACATCTCTCCCAGCCCCAGCTTGAGCAGCGTGGCCGGCACCCGGAAAGGGGTCGGCCGATGTAGCTGGCGGCCCAGTGCACGGGTGAACTCGGCATTGGTCACCGGCGCCGGCGCCGAGGCGTTGAAGGGCCCTTCGAGTGACGGCTCGGCGAGCAGGAACTCGATCGCCGCGACCAGATCCTCGCGATGGATCCACGGCATGTACTGGCGTCCGTCGCCCAGACGGCCGCCGGCCCCCAGCTTGAACACCGGCAGCAGCCGGGCCAGGGTCCCGCCCTCCGCGTCGAGCACCAGCCCGATGCGCACGCAGGCGACTCGGGTACCGACCTCGGCAGCCTTGTTCGCCTCGCGCTCCCACATCTCGCACAGCCGATGGGCGAACTCGTCATGCGGCGGCGTCGACTCGGTGACGTCGCGCTCGCCCTGATCGCCGTAGAAGCCCATCGCCGACCCCGACACCAGCACCTCGGGGGCATCACCCGTCTGCGCCAGATGCTCGCACAGCTCCACCACCTCGCGGGTGATATGCCGGCGAGACTCGATCAGCCGCGTCTTCTGGGAGTCGCTCCAGCGCTTGTCGGCGATCGGCTCGCCGGCCAGATTGACGATGCCTTGCGGGCGCTGGTCGGCGAACGCCGCCACCGAGTCGCCCACCGAGACGGCTGCAGGAAGCTTTTGCCGCGCGCGCTGTGGCTGGCGCGATACCACCATGACCTGGTGGCCGGCCGCCAGGGCGCGCTCGACCAGACGCTGGCCGACGAAACCGGTACCGCCGGTGATCAGAAGTCGCATGGCACTGACCTCAGTTATACAAGTATTGTACGATATTCACAGCATAGCAGCGCCAGTAGCGCGCTGCGTCATCTGCCGCGCGTCACTTCGTCACAGTCTACGCCAGGTCCCCCGCGGGCCCCAGATCGATGCCCGGATGGCTCGGGGCGCCACGGAGAGCGTGAGCCCTGCCGCGGCGCTACGGTGCCAGCCCCTACACCAGGACATGCCTGCGTCACCTGCCACCCCTGCCCCACGCACGCCATGAAAGCGGCACCGGATGCGCCCCGACCGGCCAGTCTCAGGCGCCGAGTGACGCCCTGACGACACTGTCGCGCAGCACCCCCGGAGCGCCTGAAACCGGTACTCCCCGACGGGTACACAGCGCTTTCGTATTACATTAAAATTGTACAAAACGCTTGAAGCGTACAATGCATTCACCCATGCTGGATGCATGGACATCAATATCGTCTCGCCGGAGCCGATGGATCTTGAGAGATTACGTCCCCGTGTCATTAAGAGGCCATGACAAGAGGCAATGACCGATTCATCGGCGAACCCAGGTGACGTCGCCGGAGCAGCAGGGCAAAATTGGTAAACAGCGTTTCAGAAAGCAATCCCTTAGCGTAAGTGGACCCGAAGCTCCGTGGTGACGACCTGCAGTATCGATAAGCGTTCAATTCGACGAGATGGCGCACGCAGAGACCTCGCAGGAGGACTTGCATGAGTTACAAGGCTATGGAATCCACCGCCGCGCCGCTCTACCCCATTCGTGAAGTGTCGCGCCTCACTGGCGTCAACTCTGTGACGCTGCGTGCCTGGGAGCGTCGCTACGGCCTGATTCGGCCACAGCGTACGCCCAAGGGGCACCGTCTCTACGCCCGCGACGACATCGAGCGCGTCGAGCGCATTCTGCAGTGGCTCAATCGCGGCGTCCCCGTGAGTCAGGTGCGCGAGCTGCTCGATCAGCCCGAGACGGTCGAGACCCCGGCACCGCAGATGGGCGACTGGTCGAGCCAGCGTCAGCACGTGATCCATGCGGTGGACGCCCTCGACATGGGGCGGCTGGAGACGCTGTTCAATCAGAGCCTGGCGCTCTACCCGGTGGGTCTGTGTATCGCCGAACTGTGGCAGCCCACCATTCAGCAGCTGGAAGAGCGCTGGGGCGACCAGTTCGGTGCCACCCTGCAGCGGCGTCTGCTCGAGACCTTCCTGCGTACCCGTATCGGGACGCGCCTCTACCACGCCAACCAGACCAACAGCGGTGGCGAGCTGCTGATCGCGCGGCTGCCCGATGACAGCAGCGGCTTCTGGGCCATGCTGATGGCTCTGGCGGCCTCGGCGGCGGGTTATCGCATTCAGCTGATCGACGGCGAGGTGGCCCTGAGCGAGCTGCCGATGGCGGTCGACCGGCTCGGCGTCAAGGCACTGCTGCTCGCCAGCGGCCAGGCCGAGCGCAGCGACCTGGTGCGCCGCCAGCTACCGCGGTTGGCCGAGCAGAGCGACGTGCCGGTGTGTCTGGTGGGGCCGGTGGCGCGTATTCGCGTCAGCGATTTCGAGAACACCGAGGTCGCGGTGCTGGGCGAGGACACCACCCAGGCACTCAGCCGGCTGCGCTCGATCGTCGACAACGAAGACTGAGCGCGTCCCCCCGGTGACCGTTCCCCCGAGATGGCCACAAGGAAGTGCCCATGTCCGATCTGCAGCTGGTGTGGTTTCGTAACGACCTACGCACGCTCGACAATACCGCGCTGAGCGCCGCCGCCCAGCGCGGCCCGGTGATCGGGGTCTTTCTGGCCACCCGTGAACAGTGGCGCCGTCACCAGCACGGAGCCGCCAAGATCGAGTTCATCCACCGCGGCGTGCGCGCCCTGAGCGACGCCCTGGATGCCCTCAATATCCCGCTGCTCTACCGCGATATCGGCGATTTTTCCCAGGCGCCCCAGGCGCTCGAAGAGATCGTTCGCGAGCACGATGTGACCACCCTGCACTTCAATCGCGAGTATCCCCTCGACGAGCGTCAGCGCGACGCCGCGGTGAGCAAGCACTTACATCAGGCCGGCATCACCGTCCATGACTACACCGACCATATCGCCTTCGAACCGGGTGAGCTGCTCACCGGTCAGGGCGACTACTACAAAGTGTTCACGCCATTCGCCAAGGCCTGGCATCAGCGGGTCACCGCCGAGCAGCTGGCCCTGCGCGACACCCCTGCGTGCCAATCCGCGCTCACGCTGACTCGCAACGCTATCCCGGCACTGCCCGACGCGGATCGCTCCGATCGGGTCGACGCGCATACCTGGGTCGCCGGACAGGACGCCGCGGCGGACAAGCTGGAGCGTTTTCTCGACGCGCGCGCCCGCCGCTATGCCACGGACCGCGACTTTCCCGCCCTCGCCGGCACCAGCGAACTCTCGGCCTACCTTGCCACCGGCATGATCTCGCATCGCCAGTGCCTGCAGGCGGTGATGGCCAACAACGGCGGCCACCTGGCCGACGGCGACGCCGGCCTCAAGAGCTGGGCGAGCGAACTGATCTGGCGCGAGTTCTACCAGCATGTCGCGGTGGGTTTCCCCTATATCTGCCAGCACCAGCCGTTCCAGAGCCATACCGCCAAGCTCAAGTGGCGCCACAGCGATCCGGATTTCAACGCCTGGTGCGAAGGCAAGACCGGCTTCCCGCTGGTCGACGCCGCCATGCGACAGCTGGTGGCCACCGGCTGGATGCACAACCGCCTGCGCATGCTCACGGCGATGTTCCTGAGCAAGCATCTGCTGCTCGACTGGCGCCGCGGCGAGGCGTTCTTCATGGCGCACCTGGTCGACGGCGACTTCGCCTCCAACAACGGCGGCTGGCAGTGGGCCGCCTCCACCGGTACCGACGCCGCGCCCTACTTCCGGATCTTCAACCCGATCACGCAGTCCGAGCGCTTCGACCCCAAGGCCGAATTCATCGCCCACTGGGTGCCGGAACTGGCCGATCTGCCGATCAAGTCGCGCCATCAGCCCAGCGCCAGCGAACGCCGCGCCACCGGCTACCCCCAGGCGATCGTCGATCACAAACGGGCCCGCCAGCGCGCCCTGGACGCCTTCAAGGAGCTCGACTGAGCGCCCCTCTGCCGCGCCCAATGCGCCGGCGCCCGGCCTCGTCACTCATCGGGAGAGTGCCATGACCGCATCATCCGCCGGCGTCAGCGCCGAAGCGATCGCTCACTTCCGTAGCCTGTTCCAGCCGTTGACCCATGACGGCCTGACGGCACTCGCCGAGTGCTACAGCGATGACGTGGACTTCACCGACCCCCTGCATCACCACGTCGGGCGACGCGCGGTCATGGCCTACTACCGCGAGTTGATGGCCGAGGTCAGCCACTGTCACTTCGACTTCCACCAGCAGCACACTCAGGCGGAGCGCTGCTTTCTCGAGTGGACGATGCATTATGCGCATCCGAAAGTGCGCAGCGGACGTACCTTGAGCGTGGCCGGATGTTCACACCTCACCTGGCAAGATCAGCGGGTGTGTCGCCACCGCGATTACTATGACGTCGGCGAGATGCTCTACGAGCAGCTACCGCTGATCGGCTGGGCGGTACGCCGGATCAAGCAGCGACTCTAGACCGGGGCGAGCAGGTCACCTGAGCGCCGCATGCCATCGACGATTGAAGAGAGCAGGGAGAGACCATGGCCAGCCTATCCGGAACCCGACGCATCTGGTTGACCGGCGCCACCTCCGGCATCGGCGAGGCGCTGGCCAAGCGCCTGCTCGCCGACGGCCACCGGGTGGCGCTCACCGCACGCCGGGAGGAGGCGCTCGAGGCACTGGCCGCGGGTCATCCCAACGCCCTGGTGGTGCCCGCCGATCTCACCGATCGCGCTGCGACCCGGCGTGCCGGCGCGGCGATCGAGGAGGCGTTCGGCGGGCTCGACATCGCGCTGCTCAACGCCGGCACCTGCGAATACCTCGACGTGCGCGAGTTCGACGTCGAGCTGGTCGAGCGCGTCTTCACCACCAACTTTCTGGGCACGCTCTACGCCATCGATGCCGCCCTGCCCCTACTGCGCCGTGCCGAGGGGCGCACCCAGCCCCCACTGCTCGCCGCGGTCTCCAGCGCCTCCGCCTATCTGCCGCTGCCGCGTGCCGAGGCCTATGGCGCCTCCAAGGCGGCGATCTCGCACTTTCTGGAGTCGCTGCGCCTCGACCTGGCCGCGGAAGAGATCGATGTCAGCGTGATCCACCCGGGCTTCGTCGAGACCCCGCTGACCGCACGCAACGACTTCTCGATGCCGATGCAGATCAGCGCCGAGCGCGCCGCCGAGTACATCGTCGAGGGGCTGGCCAGGCGGCGGCTGGATATTCACTTCCCGCGCCGCTTCACCTATCTGGTCAAGGCGCTGGGGGTGCTGCCACCAGCCCTGCGGCGCCGTTTCGGCCTGCGTATCGCCGGCCGCGGGCGTGACGGAGACGACGCATGAGTGGGCTGGGTACGACCTCTTCGCCTGCGGGGCAGCGCATCGCGGTGATCGGCGGCGGCATCGCCGGCATGGCCGCGGCCCACTACCTGTCGCGGCGCCACCAGGTGACGCTCTACGAGGCCGGTGCGCGCTTGGGCGGGCACACCGCCACCATCGACGTCGAGCATGCCGGCCACGAGTACGCCATCGACACCGGATTCATCGTCTTCAACGACCGCACCTACCCTCACTTCCAGGCGCTGATGGCATCGCTCGGCGTCGCCACCCAGCCCACCGAGATGAGCTTTTCGGTGCACGAGCGCGGGCGCGACTTCGAGTACAACGGCCACACCCTGGCCACCCTGTTCGCCCAGCGGCGCAATCTGCTGCGCCCGCGCTTCCACCGCATGCTGGCGGATATCCTGCGCTTCAATCGCCGCGCCATCCGCGACTTCGAGAACGACCGCCTGCCCCCGGAGCTGAGCCTGGACGAGTACCTCACGGCGGGCGGCTACGGCGAGGACTTCCGCCGTCGCTATCTGCTGCCCATGGGCGGGGCGATCTGGTCCGCCAGCGAGGCGGGCATGCGCGCCTTCCCTGCGCGCTTCTTCATTCGGTTCTTCCACCACCACGGCCTGCTGTCGGTCAGCGATCGCCCCCAGTGGTACACCGTCAGCGGCGGCTCGCGGCGCTATATCGAGCCCCTGATCGCGCCCTACCGTGAGCGGGTACACCTGCAGAGCCCGGTGACCGCGCTACACCGCGACGCCGACGGCGTGACGTTGACCACTCCCCGGGGCGAGGCACGCTTCGATCAGGTGGTGCTCGCCTGCCACAGCGATCAGGCCCTGGCGATTCTGGGGACGCAGGCCTGCGCGGCCGAGCGCGATATCCTCGGCGCCATCGGCTACGCCAGCAACCGCGTGGTGCTGCACACCGACACCCGCCTGCTGCCACGCCGCCGCCGCGCCTGGGCGAGCTGGAACTACCGCCTCGACGGCCGCGATGCCGAGGCCTGCGTGCCGGTGACCTACAACATGAACATCCTGCAACGGCTGGAGAGCGACACCACTTTCTGTGTCACCCTCAACGACGAGGCGCAGATCGATCCGGCGCAGATACTCGCGCGCTTCGACTACGCCCATCCACAGTTCACGCTGGCCGCGCAGCACGCCCAGACGCGCTTCGCCGAGATCTCCCAGCCGGCGCGCCGGACCCACTTCTGCGGCGCCTACTGGCGCAATGGCTTCCACGAAGATGGGGTGTGGAGCGCCTGGCGCGTGGCCCAGGCGATCGACGGCGCTGCCGCCGCACCGGCGCCGGGCGACGCCAGTCCTGCCGGCAGTGAGGTGGCCTGATGGCGTCTGCCCCACGCCGCTGGCACAGCCGGCTCGCCACCGGGCGGCTGCGTCACCGCCGCTTCGTCCCCACCCAGCACCGTTTCGACTACCGGGTGTGGATGCTGTGGCTCGACCTCGATGAGCTGCCGGCGCTGCTGGCCCGCACCCCCGGCTTCGGCACCCGGCGCTACGCCCCGGCACGTTTTCGCCGCGAGGACTATCTGGCGCCGCACGCACTGCCGCTGGCGGATGCCGTGCGCCAGCGGCTAAGTGAAGAACTGGGCGAAGAGCTGGGCGAAGAACTGAATGAGGTCACGGACGGCCCGATCCGCATGCTGACCCAGCTGCGCCTGTTCGGGGTGCTGTTCAATCCGCTGACGCTCTATTACGTCTATGATCGCCACGAGCGCCTGCGCGCCGTGCTCGGCGAGGTGACCAACACGCCCTGGGGCGAACGCCAGGTCTACGCCTGTTGGATCGACGACACACGCCACCTGTGCCATGCGCAGTTCGACAAGCGTCTGCACGTGTCGCCGTTCAACCCGATGGCGATGATCTACCGCTGGCGCTTCAACCGGCCCGACGCGCGCCTGCTGATGCACATGGAAACCTGGGCCGAAGAGGCCCGGCATTTCGATGCCACCCTGACCCTGAGCCTGGCGCCGGCGACCCGGCGCGCGCTGGTCGGCGAGCTGCTGCGCCATCCGCTGATGACGCTGAAGACGATCGCCGCGATTCACTGGCAGGCGCTCAGGCTGTGGCTCAAGCGTACCCCCCTTCACGATCACCCAGGACGAGAGCAGAATTCGCCATGACCACCGCCCCCTCCTCGACCGTCGACCGGCGCCGTGACGCGCCGCGTCTGTCGCGCTGGCTGCGGCCGCGCATCCTGAAGGCGCTGGACGCGCTCGATGGCGGCGTGATCACGCTGCACGAAGGTGGCCAGCGTCACCGCCTGGGCCGCGGTGATCCCGCAGCGGCCGACACCCTGACGCTCTGCGTGCGCGTGCACAGCCCCGCGGTGTGGCGGCGCTTCGCCCTCGGCGGTACCGTCGGCGTGGCCGAGTCCTACATGGATGGCGAGTGGGAGGTCGACGACCTGGTGGCCCTGGTACGCCTGTTCGCGCGCAACGTCGAGCACGTCAACACCGGCATGGAGAACGGCACGGCGCGTGTCAGCCGCTGGGCACTGGCGGCGCTCTACGCGGTGCAGCGCAACACCAGCGCGCGCGCACGACGGCATATCGCCGCCCACTACGATCTCGGCAACGAGCTGTTCGCGACCTTCCTCGACCGCGACCACTGGATGTACTCCAGCGCCGTCTTTCCGCATCCGGCGGCGACCCTGGAGGAGGCCTCGACCCACAAGCTCGACCTCATCCTCGACAAGCTCGCGTTAGAATCCCATCACCACCTGCTCGAGATCGGCACCGGATGGGGCGGCCTGGCGATCCATGCCGCGCGCACCCGGGGCTGTCGAGTGACCACCACCACCATCTCCGAGGCCCAGTACGCCTACACCGCCGAGCGCGTGCGCGAGGCCGGGCTGGAGGAGCAGATCACCCTGCTGCGCGAGGATTACCGCGCGCTGACCGGGCGCTACGACCGCCTGGTCTCGGTGGAGATGGTCGAGGCGGTGGGTCATCAGTATCTGGAGACCTATCTCGGCTGCGTCGACCGTCTGCTCACGGAAGATGGCCTGGCCCTGCTGCAGTGCATCACCATCCGCGATCAGCGCTTCGAGGCGGCCAAGCGCGAGATGGACTTCATCAAGCGCTATATCTTTCCCGGCGGCTTTCTGCCCTCGCATACCGCCATCCTGAGCGCACTGAGCCGGCATACCCAGCTCAATGTGCTCGACCTGGACGAGATCGGCCTGCACTACGCGCGCACCCTGCGCGAGTGGCGCCAGCGCTTCGAGGCGAGCCTCGAACGGGTGCGCGAGCTGGGCTACGACGAACGCTTCATCCGCATGTGGCGCTACTACCTGTGCTACTGCGAGGGTGGCTTCGTCGAACGCGCCATCGGCACCTGCCATCTGCTGCTGGCCAAGCCCGGCGCGCGCCGGGCACCGCTCAGCGGACAGCCGTGAAACCCTCACCAGCCCTACGGTCATGAGCCCGCGCCGCCCGCTCGCGCTGGTGCTCAATGCCCTGGTCTTCCAGATCGGCTGGTTCGTCTGCGTGCTGGGCGGCTCGGTGCCGGCCATGCTCGCCTTGGTACTGATTCTGGCCGCCCACTGGCGCTGGCTGGCGCGCTCCGGCGAGTGGCGCTGGTGGCTGGGGTTCGCGCTGGCGGGCATGGCGGTGGACGGCACCCTGGTCGCCCTCGGAGGCATCCGTCTGGCTTCGGGCTGGCCACTGTGGCTGTGGGCGCTGTGGCCACTGTTCGCCACCACCCTCCACCACTGTCTGGCGTGGCTCTGGCCGCATCGCTGGCTGGCGCTCGTGTGTGGCGCCGTGGGTGGGCCGCTGAGCTATCTCTCGGGGGCGGCGCTGGCCGGGGCGGAGATCACCACCTGGGCACTGGTCGTGGAAGCGCTGGTCTGGGCGGGGCTGTGCGCCGAGGTCAGCCGGCGGCTGGGTGGGGCTGCCAGCGCTCAGGCGTAGGTCGTGCTGGCCGGCTTCAAGCGCTGCGCCACGGTACCCGCGGGCTGCGGTCGGGCATACAGAAAGCCCTGCACGTGGCGGCAGCCACGGGCCATCAGGAAACTGCGCTGTGCCTCGGTCTCCACCCCTTCGGCGATCACGTCGAGGTTGAGCCCCTGGGCCATGGCCAGTACCGCCGAGGTGATGGCGGCATCGGCGTGATCGTGGGGCAGTGCGCGGATGAACTCGCGGTCGAGCTTGAGCTTGTCGATCGGCAGCCGCTTGAGATAGGCCATCGAGGAGTAGCCGGTGCCGAAGTCGTCGATCGCGATCTGCAGCCCTTCGCGGCGCAGCGCTTCCAGCCGGGGCGAGATATCGCCGGCGCGCTCGTCGAGCAGCACCGACTCGGTGAGCTCGAGTCCGAGGTAGTGCGGAGCCACACGGTACTGGCCCAGGGTCGAGATCAGGCGCGACTCGAGGTCGCCCTGGATCAGCTGCAGCGCCGAGATATTGACCCACACCGGTACCACCACCAGCCCCTGGGCGCGCCAGTTGGCGAGCTGCGCCACCGCCTGATCGATGACCCAGGCGCCCAGCGCCGGCATCAGCCCGTGGCGCTCCGCCAGCGGAATGAAGTCACCGGGGGGGATCATGCCCTCCTGGGGATGATGCCAGCGCAGCAGCGCTTCCATGCCGATCAGCTCGCCATCGTCGAGGCGATGCTGGGTCTGGTAGTAGACCTCGAGCTGCTCGTTCTGCGCCAATGCCTGGCGCAGATCGTTGATGATCGCCAACTGACGGTCGCCTTCGACCTCCAGCGATGGACGAAAGCGGCGGTCATGGTTGCGGCCATGGCGCTTGGCGCTGTAGAGCGCCGACTCCAGGCGCTGGAACAGCACACCCGCCTCCTTGCCATCCTCCGGCGCGCGGCAGCTACCGATGGTCAGCCCCAGACGCAGGGTGTTGCTGTCGATCTCGAACGGCTCGCTCAGGTGCTGGCGCAGCCCGGCCACCCACGTCTCGTGATCGTCGAAGGTGGTGGTACGAATCACCATGAACTCGTCGCCGCCGAGCCGTCCCACGATACCGCCGGCGACCTGCGCCGCCAGCCGCTGGCCGAAGCGCGCCAGCAGGCGGTCACCGCTGTCCACCCCCAGGCCGTCGTTGATCGCCTTGAAGCCGTCGATATCGATTAGGGCCAGATCCAGACCTTCGCCGGCGCGCAGGTGACGCAGCCGGGAGGCCAGCAGATCGTGCAGCCGCCGCCGGTTGGGCAGCCCGGTCAGCGGGTCCTCGAAACCGATCCGCCGCAGGTCCTGTTCGCGCGCCTTGTGGCGGCTGATATCGGTGAACAGACCGACATAGTGTGACACCCGCCCCTTGCTGTCGTGGCAGGCGCGCACGCGCAGCCACTCGGGGTACTGGTCGCCGTGCTTGCGCTGGTTCCAGATCTCGCCCTCCCAGCGCCCGGTGGCGGCGAGTGCCTGCCAGTAGCGATCGTAGAAGGCCTTGTCATGGCGCCCGGAGGCGAGCGCAGAGGGGTCGAGCCCCTCGATCTCATCGAGGGTGTAACCGGTGATCTGAGTGAAGGCGGGATTGACAGTGAGTAGACGGTTGGCAGCATTGGTGATCATGATGCCGTCCTGGGAGAGTTCGAGCGCCTGCTCGCTGAGCCGGCGGCGCTGATGCTCGAGACGTATCTGACGCCAGCCATCGGCCAGACCGACCAGTACCAGTGCCAGCGCCGCGAGGCGAAGCATCAGAAACGGCAATAGGCTGGCGGCGGCCAGCGCCGCGAGTCCCAGCCAGACCAACGGTCGATTCAGCGAAAAAGAAGGCCACATAGATCTTCGGTTATGGTCGTTATACGAATCGACTCAGGTCGATACTCACCCACTCGCTCCCACCTCGCATCATGCCCCCTCCGCGCGCGCCAGGGCAAGCGCGGCCGGCGTCACCCACCAGGTGCGTGGCCAGGCAGGTCGTGATTGCACGCAAAAGCGCACAAGACTAGCCTTCGGCTCACGTGCATTCGCTGCCCACAGCCATTAGACTGGCCCCGCCTCGCAACCCTTGGGGCACACTCTTTTTCGATTCTCGGAACGATCTAGTGACCAGACAGCACTCTTTCAGCCACGACGATCTGCTGAAATGCAGCCGGGGGGAACTGTTCGGCCCCGGAAACGCCCAGCTCCCCGCGCCCAACATGCTGATGCTCGATCGCATCACGCAGATCAACGAGGACGGCGGCAAGTACCACAAGGGCGAGATCATCGCCGAGTTGGATATCCATCCCGACCTGTGGTTCTTCCAGTGCCACTTCCCCGGTGACCCGGTGATGCCTGGCTGCCTCGGCCTCGACGCCATGTGGCAGCTGGTCGGCTTCCACCTCGGCTGGCTGGGCAATCCGGGGCGCGGTCGGGCACTGGGTTGCGGCGAGGTCAAGTTCTCGGGCCAGATCCTGCCCGATGCTGGCCAGGTCTCCTACCACATCGAGATCAAGCGCGTGATCACGCGTCGCCTGGTCCTGGGGATCGCCGACGGCACCCTGGCAGTGGATGGCAAGGACATCTATCAGGCCAAGGATCTGCGTGTCGGCCTTTTCACCAACACTGAGACTTTCTGAGCGGGAGGCTTCCATGAAACGAGTGGTAGTCACCGGACTGGGTATCGTGTCCTGTCTGGGCAATGACGCCCAGCAGGTACTGGATGCCCTGCGCCAGGGACGCTCCGGCATTCGCTACAAGCCGGAATACGCCGAGCTCGGTTTCCGCAGCCAGGTGGCGGGGAGCGTGGAGATAGACGTCGACGCGCTCGTCGACCGCAAGCAGCTGCGCTTCATGGGCGACGCCGCGGCCTATGCCTATATCGCCATGCAACAGGCGATCGATGACTCGGGGCTGGCAGCCGACGTCGTCTCGAATCCGCGCACCGGTCTGATCGCCGGCTCCGGTGGCGCCTCCAGCGCCAACCAGGTCGAAGCGGCGGATATCATGCGCCAGAAGGGCCTGCGCCGTGTCGGCCCCTATCGCGTCACGCGGACCATGGGCAGCACCGTCTCGGCGTGTCTGGCGACACCGTTCCAGATCAAGGGGATCAACTACTCGATCTCCTCGGCCTGCGCCACCTCCGCGCACTGCATCGGCAGCGCGGTCGAGCAGATCCAGCTGGGCAAGCAGGATGTGGTCTTCGCCGGTGGCGGCGAGGAGGAGCACTGGACGCTGTCGTGCCTGTTCGACGCCATGGGCGCGCTGAGCACCGGCTACAACGACACGCCGGAGAAAGCCTCGCGCCCCTACGACACCGATCGCGATGGCTTCATCATCGCCGGCGGTGGCGGCATGCTGGTGATCGAAGAGCTGGAGCACGCCAAGGCGCGCGGGGCCAAGATCTATGCCGAGATCACCGGCTACGGCGCCACCTCCGACGGTCACGACATGGTCGCCCCTTCGGGTGAAGGTGCGGCGCGCTGCATGCGTCAGGCGCTCGCCGGGCTGGAAGGCAAGGTCGACTACGTCAACACCCACGGCACCTCCACGCCGGTGGGCGATGTCGCCGAGCTCAAGGCGATCCGCGAGGTCTTCGGTGACAGCACGCCGGCGATGAGCTCGACCAAGTCGCTTACCGGCCACTCGCTGGGTGCCACGGGGGTCCAGGAGGCGATCTACTCGCTGCTGATGATGGAGCACCGCTTCCTGTGTGCCTCGGCCAACATCGACAATCTCGATGAGCAGGCCAGCGGTTTCGATATCGTGCGAACGCGCCGTGACGACGTCGAGGTCAAGCGCGTGCTCTCCAACAGCTTCGGCTTCGGCGGCACCAACGCCTGTCTGGTGTTCGACCGCTACGACGGCTGAGCGCGGGTCAGATCGGCAGTGAAAAAGGCGCCCCTCGGGGCGCCTTTTTCGTGGCCGGACTTCTCGTTTCTGGCTGGCATCCGAGATGGTTTCACGCTCGCTGCGTGCAGCGCGCGTGGCTGAATGGGGTGGATGCCAAGCCGCGCTCAGGAGGGCAGTTTGGTCGGCGCCTCGCGCACGCCCTGCGGCGGCCGCGGCACCTCGGAGATCTCCTCCAGACGTGCCTCGATCCACTGTTCCACGTCCGCCATCACGGCATCCGGCGTACGCCCTTCGGTGGCGATCGGCTCACCCACCACCACCCTCAGCTCGCCGGGCTGCTTGACCCAGTGGCGTCCCCAGCGCTCGCCGGCATTGTGCGCCACCGGCAGCACCGGCACCCCGGCGCGGCAGGCGATCACCGCCCCGCTCTTGTTGAAGCGCCGCCGCTGTCCCGGCGCCACCCGCGTGCCCTCGGGAAAGATCAGCACCGAGAGCCCCTCGTCCAGCCGCTGCTTGCCATGGGAGAGCACCTGGCGCATGGCGGTGGAGGGCTTGGAGCGATCCAGCGGGATCGGCTTGAGCAGGCGCACCCCCCAGCCGAACAGCGGAATACTCAGCAGCTCCTGCTTGAGCACCGTGCAGATCGGCGTCTTCAGCAGTTGCAGATAGACCGTCTCCCACTCGCTCTGGTGGTTGGCCAGTACCACACAGGGCCCTTCGGGCACGCGCTCGCGCCCCTCGACGCGATAGCGCACGCCGCAGGTCAGCGACAGCCAGCGCATGATGAAGCGATTGTGGCAGTTGAACAGGCGGAAGCGGCCGCGCAGCGGCAGCATCATCCCCAGCGGCAGCATCAGCAGCCCCGAGACCAGAATCGCCAGAAAATAGCCGGCATAGAAGATCAGACTGCGAATCACGTTCATCTCTCGGCCACCGCTTCCTGGCTTCCATAGTGCTGCTGACACCAGCTATCCAGCATCAGCCCGAGTTCCACCCGCCACGCCTTCTGGTGGATGCCGAAGACATCGAGCAGCCGGCGACAGTCGAGCACCCGCCGCAGCGGCGTGTCGTGGTGCTGATTGAGCGCCTTGAGTTCACCCAGCTCGGCGGGCTGGCCGACGCCTTCCAGGCGGGTCGCCAGCTGGGTCCTGACCACCGAGACGAAGGTGTAGCGGCTGATCGGCTCGACGCCGCAGAGATGGTAGGTGCCCCAGGCGCTGGCGCCGCTGTCGAGCTGCAGCAGGATCCCGCACAGCGCCCGCGCCACCGCGCTGACCGAGGTCGGGCAGACGATCAGGTCCTGGGCCGAGCGGGTCGCCTCGCCGCCGCACAGCGCCTCGATCAGCGGGCCGAGCCAGCTATCCTCGCCGTCCAGCCCGAACAGCGGCCCCAGACGCAGGACCAGATGGCGCGGATGAGCGCGCAAGCGCTCGCCGGTGGTGACCAGCCGGCGCAGGGTCTCGTCCCGTGGCGCGGGCATCGTGGTCTCGTCGATCGGGGTATCGGCGCCATCCTCGAACAGGGTGTCCGAGACGCACCAGATCAGGGCGATCTGCTGCTGCCGGCACAGATCGATCAGCGCCTCGACGTGATCGCAGTGGGCGTAGACCTCGGCCGGCTCGGCCTGCCCCGGGTCCGACAGCGGCGGCACGATCACCGCATTCGCACCCAGTGCCGCCAGCGTGGCCACATCCGGCAGCTGCTCGAGCGGGGCGAAGGTGATATCGCTGCGGCTCTCGGCGAGACGTGTCAGCGCCACGCCGAGGCAGTGGCGGGGATGGACGAGCAGGCACTTCACGCGGCTACCTCGAGGGCTGGTGGCTCGATGGCTTCTAGCGCGATGGCTCGCCGCTCGGTGACTTGTGCCCTTGCGGCACCCGCCTCGATAGCTTCCACGCTGTTCTCTCCTTGATCTATGTCGGCTCGCCGCGCGGAGATCCGGGGCGTCAAACCCGGACCGGTCGAGAGTCACCGCGCGGCGATGGGAATCTCAACAGGCCCAGCGGACTCGGGCTATGCTGGAGGCCACCGCCTTTCGACAGGAGAACCCCCATGTCCCGAGACGCCACCGCGCTGTGGGAAGTCAACGCCCAACTGGGCGAAGGTCCCGTCTGGTCGCCGGCCCACGACGCCCTGCTGTTCGTCGATATTCTCGGCGCCCGCCTTCACGCCTGGCGCCCCGCGGACGATACCCGGCGCAGCTGGACGCTCAGCGAGGCCTGCTGCTGGCTGCTGCCGCGCGATACCGGCGGCTTCGTCGCCGGACTGCGCTCCGGGGTGGTCGAGCTCGATGTCGATCTCGAGCAGGGGCCGCGCCCGGGCAAGCGGCTGACGCCGATCGAATGGCTGCCGGAGGGCGACCGCCTCAACGACGCCAAGAGCGACGGCCACGGCCGGCTGTGGTTCGGCTCGATGGACGATGCCGAGGTCCATGCCGGCGGCTATCTCTACCGCCTCGACGGCCGCGGCCTGGTCGAAATGGACAGCGACTACCACATCACCAATGGCCCGGCGATCTCACCCGACGGGGCCACACTTTACCACAACGACAGCGCCCGCCAGACCGTCTTCGCCTTCGACCTGAGCGCCTCGGGCGAGCTCTCGCGCAAGCGCGAGCACATTCGTCTCGCCCCCGGCAGCGGCTACCCCGACGGCATGACCTGCGACCGCGAGGGCGGCCTGTGGCTGGCGATCTGGGATGGCCAGCGCGTGGCCCGCTACCACCCCGACGGCAGCCTCGACCGCGAGGTCGCGCTGCCGGTATCGCGGCCCACCTCCTGCGCCTTCGGCGGCGAGGCACTCGACCGCCTGTTCGTCACCTCGGCGGCGATCGGCTGTGCCGACGAACCGCTCGCGGGGGCGCTGTTCGAAATTGCGGTGGAGGTCGGCGGCAGCGCACAGACGCCGCTATCACTGCCGGTGTGAAACGCAGCGAGCGCCGACCTCAGGCACCGTGCGGACGCAGCACGCGGCGATAGAAGCCGAGGCAGACCAGGACGAAAATCAGCAGCCCCAGCCACTTGGCGGTGCCGGCAAAGCCGGCGCCGACCAGCGCCAGCGGTGCCGGCGACCCGCTCAGCCCGATCACCCCGGCCAACACGACACCGACCAGACTCTCGCCGACGATCAGCCCCGAGGCGAGCAGCACCCCACGCCGACGTGGGCGCTCGGCATAGGTCGTCAGCTCGACGCCGCGCGCCCGGGCACGTGCGCGCAGACGCCGCTCGATCAGCCAGCCAATCACCGCACCGATCACCAGCGGCATGATGATGCTCGGCGGCAGGTAGATGCCGATCCCCACCGCCAGCACCGGCAACCGTGCGCTGCCGCCGCGTCGGCGCAGCAGCTCGTCGACCCCGATCAGCATAGCCCCCAGCGCCAGGCCGATGCCGAGCATGCCCCACTCGAGGTCGTGATCGAAGACGCCGCGCACGATCGCGGTCATCAGCGATGCCTGCGGCGCCCCCAGGGCCTGGCTCGGATCCATGCCCGGGCGCGGCATGGCGCCGGCGAAGCCGTAGGCGTGGTAGAGCAGCGAGAGCACCGGCGGGATCACCAGCGCACCGACCACACAACCGATCATCAGCGCCACCTGCTGGCGCCACGGGGTGGCCCCGACCAGGTAACCGGTCTTGAGATCCTGCAGATTGTCGTTGGCGATCGCCGCCACCGCCAGAATCACCGAGGTGACGAACAGCGCCAGCGCCGTCGGCAGGCGCTGGGCGATCGCCGGGTCGAGGCTGGCAAAGGCATCGCTGACGGCACCGAAGCCCAGCAGCATCAGCGAGACCAGGATCACCGCGACAATGCCGATGCCCGATATCGGGCTGCTCGACGACCCCACCAGGCCCGCCATATAGCCGCAGGCGGCGGCGATCAGAAACCCGAACACGCCGGCGAACAGCACGCAGCCCAGGGTCAGCGTCCACAGCCACGCCGCCGCCAGCGTCGGCGCCGCCTGATGCAGAAAGTGGGCGAAGACCAGTGTCAGCAGCACCAGCAGCAGCGCGGCCAGCCCCAGCAGCAGGCCGGCGGGCAGGTCTTGCTCGCGGCGCGGCGGACGCGCGGCAGTGCCACCGCGCATCGCCCCGAAGGAGGCGCGGATACCCTGGAGCATCGGCTTGAACAGCGTTGCCAGGGTCCACAGCGCGGCGATGCCGATGGTTCCGGCACCGATGAAGCGCACCTTCTCCGACCATAGCGCCATCCCCGCCGCGGCCAGGCCCTGCCCCGCCGCCGGGGTGATCGCGGTGAGCCAGGGCACGGCGATCCCCCAGGCGATCAGCGTGCCGATCAGCATCGCGATGCCGCCGACGATCCCCACCAGGTAGCCGGCCCCGACCAGCGCCAGCGAAAAGCCGGTAGCGAGCTGGACGGCGCTGCGCCCCACCGCGAACCAGACGCTGATGCTCTCCGCCAGCAGCCGCAGCCCGCCGCTGGCGAAGGCGAACGCCGCCGCCACGCCGGCGCCGAGGGCGATCTCGCCGGCCCCCGTCTGCTCGCGCCGGGCGCTCTCCGGCGCGGACTCGGCGCGCTGCGTCGCCTGGCTGCCGACCTCGAGGATCTCGGCCGCGGCGATCCCCTCCGGATAGGGCAGATCACTCTGCACCACCATCACCCGGCGCAGCGGAATGGTGTAGAGCACGCCCAGAATGCCGCCGATGGCGCAGATCGCCGACGTCTGCCAGAACGGAAAACCCTGCCAGTAGCCGATCATCAGTAGTCCCGGCAGCACGAAGATGATCGCCGAGAGGGTGCCCGCCGCCGAGGCCTGGGTCTGCACCATATTGTTCTCGAGCTTGTTGGCGCCTGGCAGGCGGCAGAGCACCGCCATCGAGATCACCGCAGCCGGGATCGCCGAGGCGAAGGTAAGGCCCACCTTGAGCCCCAGATAGACGTTGGAGGCGGTAAACAGCAGGGTGATGGCGGCACCCAGCAAAACACCTCGCAGCGTCAGTTCAGGCAGCCTGACGGCGTCGGGTATCCGGTGTGACATGACAAGAGACTCTCGAGCTGGAAGACAGGGCCCGCCGGGCCCCAGCCTGGCGGCGACGCGGACGTCGGCACCGGGGTGATCATTAGAAGGCTATCGAACCCGCCATTCTAATCCGCCGCCCGCAAGGCGTCGAGTCACACCGCCGGTAAGGCGATGTCACGCGGGATGTCGGCCAGGGAAGGCGCCCATCGCAAAAACCGCCGGGAGCGGTTTTGCACGTCGCGCAGCGA
>NZ_PZJK01000019.1:0-37750 GCF_003206675.1 Salinicola sp. RZ23 | reverse complement strand
GGGGCTTTTTGTGCGTGGGTGGTCGATAGGGCAGGGGAGGGCGGTAGCGCGGTACGTTAACGGTGGGCGAGCGATTTCGTTAGAATGCTCTCTTTTGCGCTGGACGATCGGTATGAGCATCGGTGAACTGATACGCCTGCTGGGGGATGGTGATTTCCACTCGGGGCAGCAGCTGGGCGAGCGCTTGGGTGTCTCGCGCACCGCGGTCTGGAAGCAGCTGAAGAAGCTGGAGGCGATGGATCTGCCCCTGGAGGCGGTCAAGGGGCGCGGCTATCGTCTGGTCGATGCCATCGAGTCGCTGGACGGCAAGTCGATCGTCGCGCAGCTGAGCGCCGAGCCACGCCGTCATCTCAAGCGACTGTTCGTCGAGGATGTGCTCGACTCCACCAATACCTACCTGCGCGAGCGCTTCCGGCAGGGGGCGGGCCATGGCGAGGTGTGTCTCGCCGAGAGTCAGACGGCTGGGCGGGGGCGTCGTGGCAAGGCATGGAGCACCAGTTGGGGGCGTAGCCTGATCCTGTCCCTGGGCTGGCGCTTCGATGCCGGCGTGGGGGCGCTCGAGGGCCTCAGCCTGGCGGTCGGCGTGGCGGTGGCTGAGGTGCTCGAAGCGGCGGGGGCGGAAATCGCCCTGAAGTGGCCCAACGACATCCTGATCGCGGTCGAGGGGGAGTGGCGCAAGCTCGCCGGTATCCTGCTCGAGGTGACCGGCGACGTGGAGGGGCCGTGCGAGGTGGTGATCGGTATCGGCCTCAATGTCTCGCTGAGCGCTGCCGGGCGCGAGGCCGCCGGTCAGCCTGCCGGCGCCCTGGCCGACAGGCTGCCGGCACCTTCGCGAAACCGTCTTGCCGCCGCCATCATCGATGCGTTGCTGATGCTCTTGCCACAGTTCGAGCGGCGCGGTTTCGTGGCGTGGCAGGCGGGCTGGAATCAGCGTCATGCCTTTGCCGGTCAGCGCGTCAATGTGATCCAGGCGCGGGAAACCTATCCCGCCACGGCCAAAGCGGTGGATGCCAGCGGCAACCTGGTGGTGACCACAGGGGAGGGCGATCTCACCCTGATGGGGGGCGAAATCAGCATCCGCCCGGGGCGCTGACAAAAAATGCGCCCCGTGCTTGCAATCACCTCATCGCTTTGACACAATGCGCCCCGCCTTGGGGACAAGGTGATCGAGTCTCGACTCTGTTAGTCGAATAAAAACAGAGGCTTGACATCGATGAGCGACAGGTTAGAATGTGTCGCCAGCTAGGAGGGGTTCCCGAGTGGCCAAAGGGAGCAGACTGTAAATCTGCCGCGAAAGCTTCGAAGGTTCGAATCCTTCCCCCTCCACCAGATTTTGCAGTGCCGCTGCGTTGTTGGCAGCAAGAAGTGGCAGGAAAAACCGGTCTGTTTCGGCAAGCCGGATTCAGAGCGGGTAGGCGGGTATAGTTCAATGGTAGAACCTCAGCCTTCCAAGCTGATGGTGCGGGTTCGATTCCCGCTACCCGCTCCAGTTCGAGGTTGTGGTGGTGTAGTGCTCATGTAGCTCAGGGGTAGAGCACACCCTTGGTAAGGGTGAGGTCGACGGTTCAAATCCGTCCATGAGCTCCATTGCTCGATGTCGAACGCTGTGAAAGGCGAGCTGAAGGCTCGCTTTTTTGGTGGCGAGAGAAAAACACTCCAAGGGTTGCTTTTGCCCTCCTCTCTTCGCTATCATAGCGCCCTCCAAATTTCCGGGTGCTTCTCGGATATTTTGATACAGGCCAGTAGCTCAATTGGCAGAGCAGCGGTCTCCAAAACCGCAGGTTGGGGGTTCGATTCCCTCCTGGCCTGCCAGTCTTCCCCAGGCTGGCTCATATTTGATACCTTGTCATGTTCGGTTATCGCGCCTTGAGTTGAGGAGTTTTCATGAAGCACAACGCCGAGGTGCAAGTCTCCCGCTACGACACGCTCAAGTGGGCCGTTGTCGTGCTGCTGCTTGCCGTCGCGGTGGGTGGTAATGCCTGGTTCGCCGATCAGGCGCTGCTCTATCGTGTCCTGGGCGTCGTCGTCGTGTGCGTTGCCGCCGCTGCCGTGGGGCTCACCACCGCCAAGGGGCAGGCGCTGATGGATCTGGCCAAGGGCTCCAAGCGCGAGATTCAGCGCGTTGTCTGGCCGACCCGTCAGGAAACCGTGCAGACGACCCTGATCGTCCTCGCCGCAGTGCTCGTCGTCGGTCTGCTGCTGTGGCTCATCGATACCGTCCTCGGCTGGGCGATGTCCGGAATCATTGGCTAGGAGTTTTCATGTCCAAGCGTTGGTACGTCGTTCACGCTTATTCCGGGTTCGAAAAGCAGGTCATGCGCTCGCTGATCGAGCGCGTGAAGCTGTATGAGGTCGAGGATCAGTTCGGCGAGATCCTGGTGCCGACCGAAGAGGTCGTCGAGATGCGCGACGGCAAGCGCCGCAAGAGCGAGCGCAAGTTCTATCCCGGCTATGTGCTGGTCGAGATGGAGATGAACGAGCAGACCTGGCACCTGGTCAACGAGACGCCGCGCGTCATGGGCTTCATCGGCGGTACGCCGGAGAAGCCGGCACCGATCACCCCGAAGGAAGCCGAGGCGATCCTGCGCCGGGTGCAGGACGGCACCGACAAGCCGCGCCCCAAGACGCTGTTCGAGCCGGGCGAGACCGTGCGGGTGGTCGATGGTCCGTTCGCCGACTTCAACGGCGTGGTCGAAGAAGTCAATTACGAAAAGAGTCGACTGCAGGTCAGCGTGCTGATCTTTGGTCGCTCCACCCCGGTCGAGCTCGAGTTCGTTCAGGTGGTCAAGGACTGAGTCGAAGGCGGGGTCGACACGTTTTTTCATCGCGGCGCTCTTCCAGCGTCGCGTTGTCGTTGCCGGTGATGCGCCGGCCAAACCGGGGAGCCGCAAGGCGCTAATACCCAACAGGAGTTCCACATGGCTAAGAAAGTCCAGGCCTATATCAAGCTGCAGGTTGCAGCTGGCAAGGCCAACCCGAGTCCGCCCGTCGGTCCCGCACTGGGTCAGCACGGTGTCAACATCATGGAGTTCTGCAAGGCGTTCAACGCTGCGACCCAGGATGTCGAGCCGGGCTTGCCGACGCCGGTCGTGATCACGGTCTACTCCGACCGTAGCTTCACCTTCGTCACCAAGACGCCGCCGGCTGCCGTGCTGCTGAAGAAAGCCGCAGGCATCAAATCCGGTTCTGGCGTGCCGAACAAGACCAAGGTCGGCACCGTGACCCGCGAGCAGCTCGAAGAGATCGCCAAGACCAAGGAGCCGGATCTGACGGCTGCCGATCTCGACGCCGCCGTTCGTACCATTGCTGGCAGCGCCCGTAGCATGGGCCTCAACGTGGAGGGCCTCTGATCATGGCAAAGCTTTCCAAGCGCGCACAGATGATTCGCGAGAAGGTCGAGCCGGGCAAGGTCTACTCCCTTGAGGAAGCCGTCTCCCTGCTGTCCGATCTGTCGACCGTCAAGTTCAAGGAAGCGGTGGAAGTCGCCATCAATCTGGGCGTCGATCCGCGTAAATCCGACCAGGTCGTGCGTGGCGCCACCGTGCTGCCCAACGGTACCGGTCGTGACGTGCGTGTCGCCGTGTTCGCCCAGGGCAACGCCGCCGACGCCGCCAAGGAAGCCGGTGCCGACATCGTTGGCATGGACGACCTGGCCGATGAGGTGAAGAAGGGTAACCTGAACTTCGACGTCGTCATCGCGGCTCCGGACGCCATGCGTGTGGTCGGCCAGCTGGGTCAGATCCTCGGCCCGCGCGGCCTGATGCCGAACCCCAAGGTCGGCACCGTGACGCCGGACGTCGCCACCGCGGTCAAGAACGCCAAGGCGGGTCAGGTGCGTTTCCGTACCGACAAGAACGGCATCATCCATGCCTCCATCGGTAAGGTCGACTTCTCCGCCGACGCGCTCAAGGGCAACCTGGAAGCGCTGGTCAACGACCTCAAGCGTCTGAAGCCGAGCACCTCCAAGGGTATCTACTTCAAGAAGCTGACCCTCTCCAGCACCATGGGGCCGGGTCTGACGGTCGATCACAGCGCTTACGTGTGATCGATCACCGAGCAGTAACTTTGCGGTCCCCGTGCGCCGTCTCGCGAGAGGCGGAAAGGGGCGGGGCACCGTCAAAGACCGCAGGTGTCGGCCAACGGCCGACTTAATGTCCGCACCCGGCATCGCCGGAGGAAACCTGCGCAGATGGTGTGGCTCGCCGAATCAGGTGTGCAGCCATCATCCAAGACTTCCGCCGCAGTCGAAGCGGAAGAGATGGTAACCACCGGGTCGCGACATCGTCGCCCCGGCACGAAGGAGTAACCACTGTGCCACTAGCACTCGAAGGCAAGAAAGCGATTGTTGCCGAGGTCAGTGAAGCCGCTAAGGACGCTCTTTCCGTCGTAGTTGCCGACTCTCGCGGTGTGACCGTTAGCGCAATGACCGATCTGCGCAAACAGGCACGCGAGAATGGCGTCCAGATCCGTGTTGTTCGCAACACCCTGGCACGCCGCGCTTTGGCAGGCACTTCCTGGGAGTGCCTGAACGAGACTTTCGCAGGTCCGACGCTTCTGGCCTTCTCCTACGAACACCCCGGCGCTGCCGCGCGGCTGTTCAAGGAGTTCGGCAAGACGCAGAAGGAGTTCGAAGTCAAAGCGCTGGCCTACGAAGGCGAGATGATCCCGGCGGCCGATATCGACCGTCTGGCAACGCTGCCGACTTACGAGGAAGCACTGGCCAAGCTGATGTCCGTCATGAAGGAAGCTTCTGCCGGCAAGCTGGTTCGTACCCTCGCAGCCCTGCGCGACAAGAAGGAAGAAGAGGCGGCCTGAGCCGACACTTCTCCCGATTCGCCTGCGCTAGGTTGAACTGAATCTCATCGAGTGGGCAGGCCGGATGGCCGCCGCTCCGCAAAGTTAGGAATAGGTAACATGGCACTGACTCAAGAAGACATCATCAACGCCGTTGCTGAAATGTCCGTGATGGAAGTTGCGGAACTGGTCTCTGCAATGGAAGAGAAGTTCGGCGTGTCTGCCGCTGCAGCCGTCGTGGCTGGCCCGGGTGGCGGCGATGCCGCTGCTGAAGAAGAGCAGACCGAGTTCTCCGTCGTTCTGACCGCTGCCGGTGACAAGAAAGTCAACGTCATCAAGGTCGTCCGCGAGATCACCGGTCTGGGTCTGAAGGAAGCCAAAGGCGCCGTCGACGGTGCTCCTGCTACCCTGAAAGAAGGCCTGTCCAAGGACGACGCCGAAGAAGCCAAGAAGAAGCTGGAAGAAGCTGGCGCCTCCGTGGAGCTCAAGTAACTCTGTGTTCACGGCTCCACGCGCTGCGTAAGCGCCACGGCTGGTGGCGGGCCTCCCCGCTGCCGGCCTTTTTCTGTTGTTGCTAGCCTGGCGTTAGACCACCTGGCTTGGGATCCCCCCGAATCAGGGTTAAAGCCACTAGACGAATTCCGACGGCGAGCTCCCTCCGGGCAGCTTGCCGTCAGCGCCTAACGGGGTCACCCCCGTTGGGGAGCGCCGACCACGCACCGGTCACCCATGGTGAACAAGCTGGGGAATACAGATGGCTTACTCATACACTGAGAAAAAACGCATCCGCAAGGATTTCGGCAAACTGCCTCAAGTAATGGATGTGCCCTACCTGCTGGCCATCCAGCTTGATTCCTATTATGACTTCCTCCAGCAGGACCGGGCGCCGGAAGAGCGTCTCGAAACCGGTCTCCACGCGGCCTTTCAGTCCGTCTTTCCGATCGAGAGCTTCTCGGGCAACGCGGCGCTCGAGTACGTAAGCTACCGCTTCGGCACCCCGGCGTTCGACGTCAAGGAGTGCCAGCTGCGCGGCGTGACCTATTCGGCACCGCTGCGGGTCAAGGTTCGCCTGATCATCTACGACAAAGAGTCCTCGAACAAGGCCATCAAGGACATCAAGGAGCAGGAAGTCTACATGGGGGAGATCCCCCTGATGACCGAGAACGGGACCTTCGTCGTCAACGGTACCGAGCGTGTCATCGTCTCCCAGCTCCACCGCTCGCCGGGCGTGTTCTTCGATCACGACAAGGGCAAGAGCCACTCCTCCGGGAAGCTGCTTTACTCCGCGCGGATCATTCCTTACCGCGGCTCCTGGCTGGATTTCGAGTTCGACCCGAAGGACAACGTCTTCGTGCGTATCGACCGTCGCCGCAAGCTGCCGGCGACCGTGCTGCTGCGCGCGCTGGGCATGAGCGCCGAGGAGATCCTCGAGACCTTCTTCGACACCAGCACCTTCCACATCGAGCCGGACGGCATCTACGTGGAACTGGTGCCGTCGCGCCTGCGCGGTGACACCGCGACCTTCGACATCAAGGACAACGACGGCAACGTCATCGTCGAGGAAGGTCGCCGCATCACCCAGAAGCACATCCGTCAGATGGAGAGTGCCGGGCTCGAGCGCCTGCAGGTGCCGATGGACTACCTGTTCGGCAAGACGCTGGCCAAGGATCAGGTCGACGCCAAGACCGGCGAGCTGATCTGCGAGTGCAACTCCGAGCTGACCCCCGAACTGGTCGAGAAGCTGGGCCAGGGCGGCGTGACGCGGCTCGAGACGCTCTACACCAACGATCTGGACGCCGGTTCGTTCATCTCAGACACGCTGAAGATCGACACCACGCGCTCGGCACTCGAGTCGCTGGTCGAGATCTACCGCATGATGCGTCCGGGCGAGCCGCCGACCAAGGAAGCGGCGGAGACGCTGTTCCACAACCTGTTCTTCACCGAAGACCGTTACGACCTGTCGGGCGTCGGCCGGATGAAGTTCAACCGTCGTCTGCGTCGCGAGGCCGACACCGGCTCCGGCGTGCTCGACAACCAGGACATCCTCGATGTCCTCAAAGAGCTGATCAACATTCGTAACGGCTTCGGCGAAGTCGACGATATCGACCACCTGGGCAACCGCCGCATCCGCTGCGTCGGCGAGATGGCGGAAAACCAGTTCCGCGTCGGCCTGGTGCGCGTCGAGCGTGCGGTCAAGGAGCGTCTCTCCATGGCGGAGAGCGAAGGCCTGATGCCGCAGGATCTGATCAATGCCAAGCCGGTGGCGGCCGCGGTCAAGGAGTTCTTCGGCTCCTCGCAGCTGTCCCAGTTCATGGACCAGAACAACCCGCTCTCCGAGGTCACCCACAAGCGCCGTGTCTCCGCACTCGGCCCGGGCGGTCTGACCCGTGAGCGTGCCGGCTTCGAGGTGCGTGACGTTCACGCCACCCACTACGGCCGTCTGTGCCCGATCGAGACGCCGGAAGGTCCGAACATCGGCCTGATCAACTCGCTGGCGACCTACTCCAAGACCAACAGCTACGGCTTCCTCGAGACGCCGTACCGCAAGGTCGTGGGCAGCCAGGTCACCGACGAGGTGGTGCACCTGTCGGCGATCGAGGAGGGTGACTTCATCATCGCCCAGGCCTCGGCGACCGTGGATGAGTCGGGCAAGCTGGTCGACGACCTGGTGCAGGTCCGTCACAAGGGCGAGACCACCTTCATGGCGCCGGACAAGGTGACCCTGATGGATGTGTCGCCGCGTCAGGTCGTCTCCGTGGCGGCGGCGCTGATCCCGTTCCTCGAGCACGATGACGCCAACCGCGCCCTGATGGGGGCGAACATGCAGCGTCAGGCCGTGCCGACCCTGCGCGCCGACAAGCCGCTCGTCGGTACCGGCATGGAGCGCTTCGTGGCACGTGACTCCGGCGTCTGCGCCGTGGCCCGTCGCGGCGGCGTGATCGACTCGGTGGATGCCAAGCGCATCGTGGTCCGGATCAACGAAGACGAGATCATCGGCGGTGAAGCCGGGGTCGACATCTACAACCTGACCAAATACGTGCGGTCGAACCAGAACACCTGCCAGAACCAGCGCCCGATCGTGCGCCCGGGCGACATCGTCGCACGCGGCGACATCCTCGCCGACGGTCCGTCCGTCGACATGGGTGACCTGGCCCTGGGTCAGAACATGCGTCTCGCCTTCATGCCGTGGAACGGCTACAACTTCGAGGATTCCATCCTCGTCTCCGAGCGCGTGGTCGAGGACGATCGTTTCACCACCATCCACATCCAGGAACTGACCTGCGTCTCCCGCGACACCAAGCTGGGCGCCGAGGAGATCACCTCGGACATCCCCAACGTCGGCGAGTCGGCGCTGGCCAAGCTGGACGAAGCGGGCGTGGTCTACATCGGTGCCGAAGTCGGTGCCGGCGACATCCTGGTCGGCAAGGTGACGCCCAAGGGCGAGACCCAGCTGACGCCGGAAGAGAAGCTGCTGCGTGCGATCTTCGGTGAGAAGGCGTCCGACGTGAAGGACACCTCGCTGCGCGCGCCGACCGGCATGCGCGGTACCGTCATCGACGTCCAGGTGTTCACCCGCGATGGCGTCGAGAAGGACTCGCGCGCCCTCTCCATCGAGCAGATGCAGCTCGACGAAGTGCGGCGTGACCTGCAGGAGACCTACCGGATCGCCGAGGATGCCACCTTCGAGCGTCTCAAGCGGACCCTCGACGGTCAGGCGGTCAACGGCGGACCCAAGCTGAAGAAAGGCGACGTCCTCAGCGAGGCGTACCTCGAGGAGCTGCCGCGACAGCAGTGGTTCAAGCTGCGTCTGCAGGACGAAGCGCTCAACGAGCTGCTCGCCCAGGCCGACGAACAGCTCGAGAACCGTCGCAAGGAGATGGACGAGCGCTTCGAAGACAAGAAGCGCAAGCTCACCCAGGGCGACGACCTGGCGCCGGGCGTGCTCAAGATCGTCAAGGTCTACCTGGCGGTCAAGCGTCGCATCCAGCCGGGCGACAAGATGGCCGGTCGTCACGGTAACAAGGGTGTCATCTCCGCGATCATGCCGATCGAGGACATGCCGTTCGACGACAACGGCGAGCCGGTCGACGTGGTGCTCAACCCGCTGGGCGTACCGTCACGTATGAACGTGGGTCAGATCCTCGAGACTCACCTGGGCATGGCTGCCCGTGGTCTCGGGGTCAAGATCGAGCGTATGCTGCGCGACGCTCGCGAGCAGCAGGTGGGTGAGATCCGTGAGTTCCTCAAGCAGGTCTACAACACCCAGGAGACGCGGCAGGAAGATATCGACTCGTTGAACGACGAAGAGATCATCACCCTGGCCAAGAACCTGCGCGGCGGCGTGCCCATCGCCACCCCGGTGTTCGACGGTGCCAAGGAGCACGAGATCAAGCATCTGCTGCGTCTCGCCGATCTGCCGGATTCCGGCCAGATGACGCTCTACGACGGGCGTACCGGCGAATCCTTCGACCGTCCGGTGACCGTGGGCTACATGTACATGCTCAAGCTCAACCACCTGGTCGACGACAAGATGCACGCGCGTTCCACCGGCTCCTACTCGCTGGTTACCCAGCAGCCGCTGGGCGGCAAGGCGCAGTTCGGCGGTCAGCGTTTCGGTGAGATGGAGGTGTGGGCACTCGAGGCCTACGGTGCCGCCTACACCCTGCAGGAGATGCTCACCGTCAAGTCGGATGACGTCGAGGGTCGTACCAAGATGTACAAGAGCATCGTGGATGGCGACCACACCATGCAGGCCGGTATGCCGGAATCCTTCAACGTGCTGGTGAAGGAGATCCGCTCGCTGGGTATCGACATCGAATTGGAAAGTTAAGACCGGCACAGTCGATCGATAGCGACGGGTTGCGGGGCCGGCGAGAGAGTCGCGGCCCCGCTCATGACAACTCCGCAACGGAGCGATCCCATGAAAGATTTGGTGAAAGTCCTAAAGTCACAGGCGCAATCTGACGAGTTCGACGCGATCAAGATCACGCTCGCGTCGCCGGAGATGATTCGCTCCTGGTCTTACGGCGAGGTCAAGAAGCCGGAGACCATCAACTACCGTACGTTCAAGCCTGAGCGTGACGGTCTGTTCTGCGCCAAGATCTTCGGGCCGGTCAAGGATTACGAGTGCTTGTGCGGCAAGTACAAGCGCATGAAGCATCGCGGCATCATCTGCGAGAAGTGTGGCGTCGAAGTGACCAAGGCCGCGGTACGCCGCGAGCGCATGGGCCACATCGAGCTGGCCTCGCCGGTCGCTCACATCTGGTTTCTGAAGTCGCTGCCGTCGCGCATCGGCATGTTCCTCGACATGACCCTGCGTGACATCGAGCGTGTGCTCTACTTCGAGTCGTTCGTGGTGATCGACCCGGGTATGACCACCCTCGAGCGCGGTCAGCTGCTCAACGACGAGCAGTACTTCGAAGCGCTGGAAGAGTTCGGTGACGACTTCGACGCGCGCATGGGCGCCGAGGCGATCCAGGCGCTGCTCAAGGACATCGATCTGGAAGAGGAAGTCGAGCGCCTGCGTGAAGAGATTCCGCAGACCAACTCCGACACCAAGATCAAGAAGCTGTCCAAGCGCCTCAAGCTGTTGGAAGCCTTCTACAAGTCCGGCAATGCGCCGGCGTGGATGGTCATGGAAGTGCTGCCGGTGCTGCCGCCGGACCTGCGTCCGCTGGTGCCGCTGGACGGTGGCCGCTTCGCGACCTCCGATCTCAACGATCTGTATCGTCGTGTGATCAACCGCAACAACCGCCTCAAGCGGCTGCTCGACCTCAATGCGCCCGACATCATCGTGCGCAACGAGAAGCGCATGCTGCAGGAGTCGGTCGATGCGCTGCTCGACAACGGTCGTCGCGGTCGTGCCATCACCGGTTCCAACAAGCGCCCGCTGAAATCCCTGGCCGACATGATCAAGGGTAAGCAGGGGCGTTTCCGTCAGAACCTGCTGGGTAAGCGCGTCGACTACTCCGGTCGTTCGGTCATCACCGTGGGCCCGACCCTGCGCCTGCACCAGTGTGGTCTGCCGAAGAAAATGGCGCTGGAGCTGTTCAAGCCGTTCATCTACTCCAAGCTGCAGGGGAGTGGTCAGGCTTCGACCATCAAGGCCGCCAAGAAGATGGTCGAGCGCGAGCTGCCGGAAGTGTGGGACATCCTCGCCGACGTCATCCGCGAGCACCCGGTACTGCTCAACCGTGCGCCGACGCTGCACCGTCTGGGTATCCAGGCGTTCGAGCCGCTGCTGATCGAAGGCAAGGCGATCCAGCTGCACCCGCTGGTGTGTGCCGCCTACAACGCCGACTTCGACGGTGACCAGATGGCCGTCCACGTGCCGCTGACGCTGGAGTCCCAGCTCGAAGCGCGCGCGCTGATGATGTCGACCAACAACGTGCTGTCGCCGGCCAACGGCGAGCCGATCATCGTGCCGTCCCAGGACGTGGTGCTGGGTCTCTATTACATGACCCGCGAGCGCATCGGCGCCAAGGGTGAAGGCAAGGCGTTCGCCAACCTCAACGAACTGGATCGCGCCTTCGCGACCCAGAACGTGTCGCTGCACGCCCGGGTCAAGGTCCGCCTGACCGAGTGGCTGTCCGACGAGAAGGATGGCGAGATCACCGAGCTGACCGAGACCGTCTCGATCAAGGAGACCACCGTCGGCCGTGCGCTGCTGTTCCGCATCCTGCCCAAGGGGATGCCGTTCGAGCTGGTCGACAAGCCGATGAAGAAGAAGGCGATCTCCGGTCTGATCAACGAGGTCTACCGTCGTGCCGGCCTCAAGGACGCGGTCATCTTCGCTGACCAGCTGATGTACACCGGTTTCCGTCTGGCGACCTGGTCCGGCGCTTCGATCGGCGTCAACGACTTCGTCATCCCCGATGACAAGAAGGCGATCGTCGATGCGGCCGAGGACGAGGTCAAGGAGATCGAAGACCAGTTCTCCTCCGGTCTGGTGACCGCGGGCGAGAAGTACAACAAGGTCATCGATATCTGGTCCAAGGCCAACGACAAGGTGGCCAAGGCGATGATGGCGGGTATCTCGAAGGAGACCGTCACCGACCGTGACGGCAACCAGGTCGAGCAGGACTCGTTCAACAGCGTCTTCATCATGGCCGACTCCGGTGCCCGTGGTAGTGCCGCCCAGATCCGTCAGCTGGCGGGGATGCGTGGCCTGATGGCCAAGCCGGACGGCTCGATCATCGAGACCCCGATCACCGCCAACTTCCGTGAAGGTCTGAACGTACTCCAGTACTTCATCTCGACCCACGGCGCGCGTAAAGGTCTGGCGGATACGGCACTCAAGACCGCCAACTCCGGTTACCTCACCCGTCGTCTGGTCGATGTGGCCCAGGATCTGGTCATCACCGAGCACGACTGCGGCACCGAGAACGGCCTGACCCTGCACCCGGTGATCGAGGGCGGCGACGTCATCGTCTCGCTGGCCCAGCGTGTGCTCGGCCGTGTGGTCGCCCAGGACGTGATCGACCCGCAGACCGACGACGTGCTGATCCCGCGCGGCACCCTGCTCGACGAAGCCTGGTGCGAGCGTCTCGACACCATGGGTGTCGACGAGATCGTGGTGCGCAGTGCCATCGCCTGTGAAACCGCACATGGCGTCTGCTCCTCGTGCTACGGCCGTGACCTGGCCCGCGGGCATCAGGTCAACATCGGCGAAGCGGTGGGCGTCATCGCCGCCCAGTCGATCGGTGAGCCGGGTACCCAGCTGACCATGCGTACGTTCCACATCGGTGGGGCGGCCTCACGCGCCTCGGCGGTCGACAGCGTGCAGGTCAAGCACGGCGGTATCGTGCGTCTGCACAACATCAAGTCGGTCGAGCGCGAAGATGGCAAGCTGGTGGTGGTCTCCCGCTCCAGCGCCCTGGCCGTCGCCGACGACCACGGCCGCGAGCGTGAGTACTACAAGCTGCCCTACGGCGCCGAGCTGTCGGTCAAGGATGGCGACCACGTCGAAGGTGGCCGGATCGTGGCCAAGTGGGATCCGCACACCCACCCGGTCGTTGCCGAGGTCAAGGGTAAGGCCCAGTTCACCGACATGACCGAAGGCCTGACCATCACGCGCAACGTCGACGAGATGACCGGTCTCTCCTCGATCGAGGTGATCGAGAGCGCCAACCGTCCGGCTTCCGGTCGCGACAAGCGCCCGATGATCATGCTCGCCGACGACGCCGGCAAGCACGTCACCCTGCCGGGTTCCAACACCCCGGTGCAGTATCTGCTGCCGGGCCGCGCCATCGTCTCGGTCGAGAACGGTGCCGAGATCGGTGTGGGTGAAGTCATCGCGCGTATCCCGCTGGAGGCGTCCGGTAACAAGGACATCACCGGTGGTCTGCCGCGCGTCGCCGACCTGTTCGAGGCGCGCAAGCCGAAAGAGCCTTCGATCCTGGCCGAGATCACCGGTACGATCTCGTTCGGCAAGGAGACCAAGGGCAAGCGTCGTCTGACGATCACCCCGAAAGAGGGCGATCCGCTCGAGATGCTGATCCCGAAATGGCGTCAGATCGGCGTCTTCGAAGGGGAAACGGTCGAGAAGGGCGAGGTGATCTCCGACGGTCCGAGCAACCCGCACGACATCCTGCGTCTGCTCGGCGTGGCGGAGCTGGCCAAGTACATCACGGTCGAGATCCAGGACGTCTACCGTCTGCAGGGCGTGAGCATCAACGACAAGCACATCGAAGTGATCGTGCGTCAGATGCTGCGCAAGGTCGAGATCAGCGATGCTGGTGACTCCTCCTTCATCCCGGGCGACCAGGTCGAACTGGTGCGGGTGCTGGAAGAGAACGTTCGCCTCGAGAAGGATGAGAAGTTCCCGGCCAAGTACGAGCGCCTGCTGCTGGGTATCACCAAGGCCTCGCTGGCCACCGAGTCGTTCATCTCCGCGGCCTCCTTCCAGGAGACCACACGAGTGCTGACCGAAGCGGCGGTGACCGGCAAGCGCGACTACCTGCGCGGCCTGAAGGAAAACGTCGTGGTCGGTCGTCTGATCCCGGCCGGGACCGGGCTCGCCCACCACGAAGAGCGGCGTCGCAAGCGCGAAGAGTCCGAGCGCACGCTGCAACCGTCGGCGTTCGACGTCGAGCAGGAGCTGGGTGCCCAGCTCACCGCGCTCGATGCCGACGACGACGATCTCTAAGTCGTCAGCCTGCCGCCTGCCCGTACTGGGCGGGCGGCCTTGACGGCTCTCGCGACAACTGATTAGAATGCGCAGCCTTTATGTGTGGGGCGGTACAACCGTTGCGCGCGTAAGGCAAGGCAACCCATTGGAGTCAGCTAAAACACTATGGCAACGATCAATCAGCTCGTGCGCAAGCCGCGCAAGCGCCCCGTCGAGACTAGCGACGTGCCGGCGCTGCAGGCCTGCCCGCAACGCCGTGGGGTCTGCACCCGCGTCTACACCACTACGCCCAAGAAGCCGAACTCGGCACTGCGTAAGGTGTGCCGCGTGCGCCTGACCAACGGTTTCGAAGTCAGTTCCTATATCGGCGGTGAAGGCCACAATCTTCAGGAGCACTCCGTGGTCCTGATCCGTGGCGGCCGCGTCAAGGACTTGCCGGGTGTGCGTTACCACACCGTTCGCGGCGCCCTTGACACCTCCGGTGTCCAGAACCGTAAGCAGGGCCGTTCCAAGTACGGCACCAAGCGTCCCAAGGCCTGATGCCCGGACGTCTCCCAACATTTTTATCGGTCAGATAAGAGTAAGGTCGGCCGGAGTCGCTACGACAGCGCCTCAGCGTGCCGGGTTTACCTGAACGACCCTTCAATTGAGGGCTTATCATGCCTAGAAGAAGAGTTGCTGCTAAGCGCGAGATCCTTCCCGATCCCAAGTTCGGAAGCGAGCGCCTGGCCAAGTTCATGAACCATCTGATGATCAGCGGCAAGAAGTCCGTAGCTGAGCGTATCGTTTACGGTGCGCTGGACAGGGTTGCCGAGCGTGGTAAAGAAGCGCCGCTGGACATCTTCGACAAGGCGCTGGAAGCGATCCAGCCCATGGTCGAGGTCAAATCCCGTCGTGTCGGCGGTGCCACCTATCAGGTGCCCGTCGAAGTGCGTCCGTCCCGCCGTCAGGCGCTGGCCATGCGCTGGCTGGTGGACGCCGCACGCAACCGCGGTGAGAAGACCATGGTTCAACGTCTTGCCGGCGAAATGCTCGACGCCGCCGAAGGCAAGGGCGCTGCCGTGAAGAAGCGTGAAGACGTGCATCGCATGGCAGATGCCAACAAGGCCTTCTCTCACTACCGCTTCTAACCAACGGGGACTTCCATCGTGGCACGCAAGACACCACTCAAGCGTTATCGCAATATCGGTATCGTTGCCCACGTCGACGCCGGCAAGACCACCACTACCGAGCGTGTCCTGTTCTACACCGGTCTGTCCCACAAGGTGGGTGAGGTTCATGAGGGCGCAGCCGTCATGGACTGGATGGAGCAGGAGCAGGAGCGTGGCATCACGATCACCTCTGCTGCGACCACCTGTTTCTGGCAGGGGATGAACAAGCAGTTCGACGAGCACCGCATCAACATCATCGACACCCCGGGACACGTTGACTTCACCATCGAAGTCGAGCGTTCCCTGCGTGTTCTCGATGGCGCGGTCGTCGTGCTGTGCGGCTCCTCCGGCGTGCAGCCGCAGACCGAGACCGTCTGGCGTCAGGCCAACAAGTACGAAGTGCCGCGCATGGTGTTCGTCAACAAGATGGACCGCGCCGGCGCCGACTTCTTCATGGTCGTCGATCAGCTCAAGACGCGTCTGGGCGCCAACGTCGTCCCGATCCAGATCAACTGGGGTGCCGAGGACGAGTTCAAGGGCGTCATCGATCTGCTGCAGATGAAGGCGATCCTGTGGGACGAAGACAACTTCGGCATGAACTACGATCTGGTCGACATTCCGGCCGATCTGCAGGAGACCGCCGAGACCTATCGTGAGCAGATGGTCGAAGCCGCCGCCGAAGCCAACGAAGAGCTGATGGACAAGTACCTCGAAGAGGGCGACCTGTCCATCGAAGAGATCAAGGCTGGTCTGCGTGCACGCACGCTCGCCAACGAGATCGTTCTCGTGACCTGCGGCTCCGCGTTCAAGAACAAGGGCGTTCAGGCCGTGCTCGACGGCGTCATCGAATACCTGCCGTCGCCGACCGAGGTCAAGGCGATCGAAGGTGAGCTCGACGACAAGGACGGCACCCTCGCGACTCGTGAGGCCGACGACAACGCACCGTTCGCAGCGCTGGCGTTCAAGATTGCCACCGACCCGTTCGTCGGTACCCTGACCTTCATGCGCGTCTACTCGGGCGTTCTGAAGTCGGGTGACAGCGTCTTCAACTCGGTCAAGTCGAAGAAAGAGCGTGTCGGCCGTATCGTCCAGATGCACGCCAACTCGCGCGAAGAGATCAAAGAGGTCTACGCCGGCGACATCGCCGCCTGTATCGGCCTCAAGGACGTGACCACCGGTGACACCCTGTGCGACCTGGATGCCAAGATCATCCTCGAGCGCATGGAGTTCCCGGAGCCGGTCATCTCGGTCGCCGTGGAGCCCAAGTCCAAGGCCGACCAGGAGAAGATGGGTGTCGCTCTCGGCAAGCTGGCGCAGGAGGATCCCTCCTTCCGCGTGCAGACTGACGAAGAGACCGGCCAGACCATCATCTCCGGGATGGGCGAGCTGCACCTCGACATCATCGTTGACCGCATGCGTCGCGAGTTCAAGGTCGAGGCCAACATCGGCAAGCCGCAGGTTGCTTACCGCGAGACCATTCGTCAGTCGGTCGAGCAGGAAGGCAAGTTCGTGCGGCAGTCGGGTGGTCGCGGTCAGTACGGTCACGTTTGGCTGCGCATCGAGCCGCTGACCGACGCTGACAAGGGCGAGGACGAAGAAGAAGTCCACTTCAAGTTCGCGTCCGAGATCGTCGGTGGTGTCGTACCCAAAGAGTACGTGCCGGCCGTCGAGAAAGGGGCCTACGAGCAGCTCAAGAACGGTGTCATCGCGGGCTACCCGATGATCGACGTCAAGGTAACGCTGTTCGACGGCTCCTACCATGACGTGGACTCTAACGAGACCGCGTTCAAGGTCGCCTCATCCATGGCGATCAAGGAAGGTGCTCGCAAGGCTAAGGCCGTGCTGCTCGAGCCGGTGATGAAGGTCGAGGTCGTGACCCCGGAGGACTTCATGGGTGACGTCATGGGCGACCTTAACCGCCGCCGTGGCCTTGTCCAGGGCATGGATGACTCCACCTCCGGCAAAGTCATTCGCGCCACGGTTCCGTTGGCTGAGATGTTCGGTTACGCGACCGATCTGCGTTCTCAGACCCAGGGACGCGCAAGCTACACCATGGAGTTTGCGAATTACGAAGAGGCGCCCTCCAGCGTCGTTGATGCCGTCATCAATCAGAACGGTTAACCGTTAGCTAACGTAAAGAGGTTATAGCAGTGGCTAAGGAAAAATTTGAACGCTCCAAACCGCATATCAACGTCGGCACCATCGGTCACGTTGACCACGGCAAGACCACGCTGACCGCGGCTCTGACCCGCGTTTCCGCTGAAGTCTTCGGCGGTGAATGGCGTCAGTTCGACTCCATCGACAACGCTCCGGAAGAGCGCGAGCGCGGTATCACCATCGCGACCGCTCACGTCGAGTACCAGTCCGAAGTGCGTCACTACGCGCACGTCGACTGCCCGGGGCACGCTGACTACGTCAAGAACATGATCACCGGTGCTGCCCAGATGGACGGCGCTATCCTGGTCTGTTCCGCAGCCGACGGCCCGATGCCGCAGACTCGCGAGCACATCCTGCTGTCGCGTCAGGTCGGCGTTCCGTACATCGTCGTGTTCCTGAACAAGGCCGACATGGTCGACGACGAAGAGCTGCTCGAGCTGGTCGAGATGGAAGTTCGTGAACTCCTCAACGAGTACGACTTCCCGGGCGACGACACCCCGATCATCATCGGCTCCGCGCTGATGGCGCTGGAAGGCAAGGATGACAACGGCATGGGTACCACCGCCGTTGCCAACCTGATCAAGTCGCTCGACGACTACATCCCGGAGCCGGAGCGTGCTATCGACCAGCCGTTCCTGATGCCGATCGAAGACGTGTTCTCGATCTCCGGCCGCGGCACCGTCGTGACCGGTCGTGTCGAGCGTGGTCTGGTCAAGTCCGGCGAAGAAGTCGAAATCGTCGGTATCCATGACACCACCAAGACCACCGTTACCGGTGTCGAAATGTTCCGCAAGCTGCTCGACGAAGGTCGTGCTGGCGAGAACATCGGTGCGCTGCTGCGTGGTACCAAGCGTGACGACGTCGAGCGTGGTCAGGTCCTGGCCAAGCCGGGCACCATCACCCCGCACACCAAGTTCGAAGCCGAAGTCTACGTGCTGTCCAAAGAAGAAGGTGGTCGTCACACCCCGTTCTTCAAGGGCTACCGTCCGCAGTTCTACTTCCGTACCACTGACGTGACCGGTACCTGTGAACTGCCGGAAGGCGTCGAGATGGTCATGCCGGGCGACAACGTCCAGATGGTCGTGACCCTGATCGCTCCGATCGCCATGGAAGACGGCCTGCGCTTCGCCATCCGCGAAGGCGGTCGTACCGTCGGCGCCGGCGTGGTCGCCAAGATCATCGAGTAAGTCTCGCTGATCGGATAGAGAAGGGGCGCTCCGGCGCCCCTTTTTCTGTCGCTGTCGGGTAGGGGCCTATTTGACACTCAAATGGGCCTCCCCTATAATGCGCGTCCTTTGAACGCGTGGGTCGACGGCTCGCGCCGTCAGTATCCATTGGAGCAGAACGTCAATGCAGAACCAAAAGATTCGCATCCGGCTGAAAGCGTTTGACCATCGCCTGATCGATCAGTCGGCTCAGGAGATCGTGGACACTGCCAAGCGCACTGGCGCTCAGGTGCGTGGTCCGATCCCGCTGCCGACCAATCGCGAGCGTTACACCATCCTGATCTCGCCGCACGTCAACAAGGACGCGCGCGACCAGTATGAGATTCGCACGCACAAGCGCGTTCTCGATATCGTCGAGCCGACGGAGAAGACCGTCGACGCGCTGATGAAGCTCGATCTCGCCGCCGGCGTAGACGTGCAGATCAAACTCGACTGAAACCAACACTAGACACTAGCGGAAGCTGAGTTCGCAGCGACCGCCGCGTCGTGAGACGCCACACAATGTGCTAGTGGAATGCTCTGGAAAGGGCAGCCATAGCGGGTGATAGCCCCGTACACTATAGGAGACTGAACATGACTATCGGTTTGGTCGGTAAAAAGGCGGGCATGACCCGTGTTTTCACCGAAGATGGCGCATCCGTGCCCGTAACCGTGATCGAGGTTGAGCCCAACCGTATCTCTGCCGTCAAGACCGTCGAGTCCGACGGTTATCGTGCGGTGCAGGTCACAACCGGCTCCCGCAAAGCCAAACACCTCACCAAGGCGATTGCTGGTCAATACGCCAAGGCGGGTGTCGAGGCTGGCCGTTCCCTGATGGAGTTTCGTCTCGCCGAGAGCGACGAAGCGCCGGAAGTGGGCGGTTCCTTCACCGTATCCCTCTTCGAAGCTGGTCAGAAAGTCGATGTGACCGGTACCTCCAAGGGCAAGGGCTTCCAGGGCGCCGTCAAGCGCTGGAACTTCCGTACCCAGGACAACAGCCACGGTAACTCGCTGTCTCACCGTGCGCCGGGTTCCATCGGTCAGTGCCAGACCCCGGGTCGCGTCTTCAAAGGTAAGAAGATGGCCGGCCAGATGGGCAATGAGCGCGTCACCGTCCAGAGCCTGGAAGTGGTGCGTGTCGATGCCGAGCGCAATCTGCTGTTGATCAAAGGCGCCGTGCCTGGTGCTCCGGGCTGCGATGTCGTCGTGCGCAGCGCCGTGAAAGCTCGCTGAGGGGACTGAGACCGATGAATCTGAATCTCGCAGGTGCCGCTGGCACCGTCGAAGTGTCCGCAGAGACCTTTGGCAAAGAATTCAACGAAGCGTTGGTGCACCAGGTCGTCACCGCCTATCTGGCGGCTGGTCGTCAGGGCACCCGTGCCCAGAAGAACCGCTCCGACGTGCGTGGCGGCGGCAAGAAGCCGTGGCGTCAGAAGGGCACCGGCCGCGCTCGCGCCGGTACCATCCGTTCGCCGCTGTGGCGTAGCGGTGGTGTGACCTTCGCTGCCCGTCCGCAGGACTACACGCAGAAGGTCAACCGCAAGATGTACCGTGCGGCGATGCGTTCGATCCTGTCCGAGCTGGTGCGTCAGGAGCGTCTGGTGCTGGTCAACGAGTTCGCCGTCGACGCGCCGAAGACCAAGCAGCTGGCCAGCAAGCTCAAGGAGCTGGATCTGGAGAAAGCGCTGATCGTCACCGAAGATCTCGACGAGAAGCTCTACCTGGCCGCGCGCAACATCCCCAACGTCGATGTCGTCGATGCTGCGGCCGCCGATCCGGTCAGCCTGATCGCCTTCGACAAGGTGCTGATGACCGTCTCCGCTCTGCGTAAATTCGAGGAGAAGCTGGGATGAACCAGGAACGCGTATACAAGGTTCTGCTCGGACCTCACATGACCGAGAAGGCCGCGCGCGCCGCCGAGAACAATCAGTACGTGTTCAAAGTGGCCCAGGACGCGACCAAGCCCGAGATCAAGAAAGCCGTCGAAGCGCTGTTCGGCAAGAAAGTTGCCGGTGTTTCCGTGCTCAACGTCAAGGGCAAGACCAAACGCACGCGCTTCGGCACGGGTCTGCGCAAGGGTTACCGCAAGGCGTACGTGACTCTGGCTGCGGGCGAAACGCTCGAAGACTTCTCTGGCGCCGAGTAAGGCAGGAGTACGGATCATGGCAGTAGTCAAGACAAAACCCACGTCCGCCGGTCGTCGTCACGTCGTCAAAGTCGTCAATGACGAGCTCCACAAGGGCCGTCCGTTCGCGGCGCTGACCGAGAAGCAGTCGAAATCCGGTGGTCGTAACAACAATGGCCGCATCACCACGCGTCACGTCGGTGGTGGCCATCGTCAGCATTATCGTCTGGTCGACTTCAAGCGCACCAAGGACGGCATCAACGCCGTCGTCGAGCGCATCGAGTACGACCCGAACCGTAGCGCCAACATCGCGCTGCTGAAGTACATGGACGGCGAGCGTCGTTACATCATCGCACCCAAAGGCCTGGTGGCCGGCGATGCGGTGGAGTCCGGCGTCAACGCATCCATCAAGCGTGGCAACGCGTTGCCGCTGCGTAACATCCCTGTCGGTTCCACGGTGCACTGCATCGAACTGAAGCCGGGCAAGGGTGCGCAGATCGCACGTAGTGCCGGCGCCAGCGCTCAGCTGGTCGCCCGCGAAGGCAACTACGCGACCCTGCGTCTGCGCTCCGGCGAGATGCGTCGTGTACTGTCCGAGTGCCGCGCCACGCTGGGTGAAGTCGGTAACTCTGAGCACAGCCTGCGTCAACTGGGCAAAGCCGGTGCGAAGCGGTGGAGAGGGGTGCGCCCGACCGTTCGCGGTGTCGCGATGAACCCGGTGGATCACCCGCACGGTGGTGGTGAAGGCCGCACCAGCGGTGGTCGTCATCCGGTCAGCCCGTGGGGTATCCCCACCAAGGGCCACAAGACCCGCAAGAACAAGCGTACCGACAAGCTCATCGTTCGTCGCCGCAAGTCCAAGTAACAGACATTAAGAGGTAACGGCTGTGCCACGTTCACTGAAGAAAGGTCCCTTCATCGACCTTCATCTGTTGAAGAAGGTCGAAGTCGCCGCGGAAAAGAACGATCGCAAACCGATCAAGACCTGGTCGCGTCGTTCGATGATCCTGCCGAACATGGTCGGGCTCACCATCGCGGTACATAACGGTCGCCAGCACGTCCCGGTGCACGTCTCCGAGGAAATGGTCGGCCACAAGTTGGGCGAGTTCGCTGCTACCCGCACCTATCGCGGTCATGCGGCGGACAAGAAAGCCAAACGCTGAGCCAAGAGGATTAAGAGATGGAAGTCGCTGCTAAGTTGCGTGGCGCTAGCTTGTCCGCCCAGAAGGCCCGTTTGGTGGCTGACCAGGTGCGCGGTAAGCCGGTCGCCGAAGCGCTCGACGTGCTGACCTTCTCCCCCAAGAAGGCCGCCAAGCTGGTCAAGAAGGTGCTGCAGTCCGCGATTGCCAATGCGGAAGAAAACAACGGCATGGACATCGACGAGCTGCGTGTCTCGACCATCTGTGTCGATGAGGGCATGACGCTCAAGCGCATTCAGCCGCGCGCAAAAGGCCGGGCGGATCGCATTCTGAAGCGCACCTGCCACATCACCGTCAAGGTAGCCGAGAAGTAGGAGTCGACCAGATGGGTCAGAAAGTCAATCCAGTCGGGATTCGTCTCGGCATCGTGAAAGATCACTCGTCGGTCTGGTACGCAGAGCGCGGTGCCTATGCCGACAAGCTGAACAACGATCTGGAAGTGCGTCGCTTCCTCGAAGAGCGTTTGAAGAACGCCTCCGTGAGCCGCATTACCATCGAACGTCCGGCCAACAATGCCCGTATCACCATTCACACTGCCCGTCCGGGCATCGTGATTGGCAAGAAGGGTGAGGACGTCGATCGTCTGCGCCAGGATGTCACCCGCATGATGGGTGTGCCGGTGCACGTCAACATCGAAGAAGTCCGCAAGCCGGAACTCGACGCCGCTCTGGTCGCGCAGAACATCGCCGGTCAGCTCGAACGTCGCGTGATGTTCCGCCGTGCCATGAAGCGCTCCGTCCAGAACGCCATGCGTCTGGGTGCCGGCGGTATCAAGGTGCAGCTCTCCGGTCGCCTCGGTGGTGCCGAGATCGCGCGTACCGAATGGTACCGCGAAGGTCGCGTGCCGCTTCACACCCTGCGTGCCGACATCGATTACGCCACTTATGAAGCGCACACCACCTACGGCGTCATCGGCGTCAAGGTGTGGGTCTTCAAGGGCGAGATCCTCGGGGGCATCGAAGAGGTGCGTGCCAAGCAGAAGCAACAGGCTCAGGCACCTGCACCGAAGAAGAAAGGTTCCAGGTAAGGGGAGACTGATCGATGTTGCAACCCAAGCGTACAAAGTTCCGCAAGGTGCAGAAAGGTCGTAACCGTGGCCTGGCGCATCGCGGCAGCAAGGTGAGCTTTGGAGACTTCGGTCTCAAGGCCACCGATCGCGGTCGTATCACCGCACGTCAGATCGAAGCTGGTCGTCGTGCCATCACCCGTCACGTCAAGCGTGGTGGCAAGATCTGGATCCGCGTATTCCCGGACAAGCCGATTACCAACAAGCCCCTCGAGGTTCGTATGGGTAAAGGTAAGGGTTCCGTCGAGTACTGGGTGGCCCAGATCCAGCCGGGCAAGGTGCTCTACGAAATCGAAGGCGTCTCCGAGGAGCTGGCGCGTGAAGCGTTCTCCCTGGCGGCCCAGAAGATGCCCATCTCCACCACCTTTGTGAAACGGACGGTGATGTGATGAAAGCCAACGAAATGCGTGAAAAATCAGTCGATGCGCTGCAGGAGCAGCTCTTCGAACTGCTCAAGGAGCAGTTCAACCTGCGCATGCAGAAGGCCACCGGCCAGCTGAGCCAGACGCACCTGCTCAAGCAGGTTCGTCGCGACATCGCTCGCGTCAAGACTGTGCTCAACCAGAAGGCAGGTGACCAATAATGGCTGAAGCGAATAAAGCTCGGACGCTCACCGGCAAGGTCGTGAGCGACAAGATGGAAAAATCGATTGTCGTATTGATCGAGCGCCGCGAGCGTCATCCGATCTACGGCAAGTACATGAAGCGCTCCACCAAGCTGCACGCCCATGACGAGGCGAATCAGGCACGGACTGGCGACACGGTTTCCATTCAGGAATGCCGTCCGCTGTCCAAGAAGAAAGCCTGGACGTTGGTCGAGGTGGTCGAGCAGGCCAAGGGCTGAGCCCGACAGCGCCTTCTGAACCAGTGCAGTCAGATTAGGTTTGGAGAAAACCAATGATTCAGACTCAGACAATGCTGGATGTTGCCGACAACAGCGGCGCGCGCCGGGTGCAGTGCATCAAGGTGCTTGGCGGTTCCCACCGCCGTTACGCTCGCGTGGGTGATGTCATCAAAGTGACGGTCAAGGAAGCGATTCCGCGGGGCAAGGTCAAGAAAGGCCAGGTCCTCAAGGCCGTCGTGGTGCGTACGCGCAGCGGTGTTCGTCGTAACGACGGCTCGCTGATTCGCTTCGATGGAAATGCGGCGGTTCTGTTGAACAACACCAACGAACAGCCGATCGGTACCCGTATCTTCGGGCCGGTTACTCGTGAACTTCGTAACGAGAAGTTCATGAAGATCATTTCCTTGGCGCCCGAAGTGCTGTAAGGAGCGAGGCGGATATGCACAAGATCAAACGTGACGACGAAGTCATCGTCATCGCCGGCAAGGACAAGGGCAAGCGTGGCACGATCAAGCGCGTCCTCGAGAACGACCGTTATGTCGTTTCGGGCGTCAACATGATCAAGCGCCACACCAAGCCCAATCCGATGGCTGGCAACCCGGGGGGTATCGTCGAGCGTGAGGCTCCGATCCATGCGTCCAACGTGGCCATCTTCAACGCGGAGACCGGCAAGGCGGATCGCGTCGGCTTCCAAGTGCAGGAAGACGGTACCAAGGTACGTATCTACAAGTCGACGCAAAAGCAGATCGACGCCTAACGCGAGTCGGGTAGCAAAATGGCGAACTTGAAAGAACGTTATCAAAGCGAGGTCATGGCTAAACTGCAGGAGCAGTTCAGCTATGCCAACGTGATGCAGGTGCCCCGGATCACCAAAGTGACCCTCAACATGGGCATCGGCGAAGCGACCAGCGATAAAAAGCTGATCGAAAACGCCATCGGCGACCTGGAGAAGCTCTCCGGTCAGAAGCCGATGGTGACCAAAGCGCGCAAGTCCATCGCTGGCTTCAAGGTCCGCGAAGGCTGGCCGATCGGCGTCAAGGTGACCCTGCGCCGCGAGCGGATGTGGGACTTCCTGGATCGCCTGGTCAACATCGCGATCCCCCGCGTGCGTGACTTCCGTGGTCTGAACCCGAAGTCTTTCGACGGCCGCGGCAACTACTCGATGGGCGTCCGTGAGCAGATCATCTTCCCGGAGATCGAATATGATAAGATCGACCGGATCCGTGGTCTGGACGTAACCATCACGACCAGCGCCAACACCGACGAAGAAGGTCGTGCGCTGCTCAGCGCGCTGAACTTCCCGTTCAAGCAATAAGGGTGGATTCATGGCAAAGAAAAGCATGATTGAGCGTGAGCTCAAGCGCGCGAAGCTGGTCGACAAATACGCCGCCAAGCGTGCCGCGCTCAAGAGCGTGATCTACGACGTCAACGCTTCTGACGAAGAGCGCTTCGACGCTCAGCTGAAGCTGCAGCAACTGCCGCGCGACTCCAGCAAGGTTCGTGCCCGCAACCGCTGCCGCATTACCGGTCGTCCGCACGGTTACTACAACAAGTTCGGTCTGGCCCGTAACAAGCTGCGCGAAGCTGCCATGCGTGGCGATGTCCCTGGACTGAAGAAGTCCAGCTGGTAAGCCACGTCGAGGAATTCAGGAGCGCAATGTAAATGAGCATGCAAGATACTCTGGCGGATATGTGTACCCGTATCCGCAATGCGCAGATGGCCACCAAGGAGACGGTCACCATGCCGTCTTCCAAGCTCAAGACGGAAGTGGCCCGCGTACTCAAGCAGGAAGGCTACATTACCGACTTCGCGGTCTCCGAAGGCGCCAAGCCCGAGCTGACCGTGACCCTCAAGTACTTCGAGGGCAAGCCGGTCATCGAGCACCTCCAGCGTGTGTCCAAGCCGTCACTGCGGATCTACAAGGGCAAGAGTGCCATGCCCAAGGTCGCAGACGGTCTGGGTATCGCGATCGTCACCACCTCTCAGGGTGTCATGACCGATCGCGCCGCACGCCAGGCGGGTGTCGGTGGTGAAGTCATCTGCACCGTATTCTAGGAGTGAGAAATGTCTCGCGTAGCCAAGTATCCGGTTAAACTGCCCAGCGGCGTCGAGGTCAAGTTCGACGGCGACCAGCTGTCCGTCAAGGGCGGCCAGGGCACGCTAGAACTGACCGTCCATCCCGACGTGAAGGTCGCCGAGGAAGACGGTCAACTGACCTTTGTTCCCAGTGAGCAGGCCAAGAGCTGGGCCATGGTCGGCACGACTCGTGCCCTGGTCCAGAACATGGTCACCGGCGCCTCCGAGGGTTTCACTCGGTCGCTGGAAATCAATGGCGTCGGCTATCGTGCCCAGGCAAATGGCCAGACGCTGAATCTGACACTCGGTTTCTCCCACCCGATCGACTACACGCTGCCTGAAGGTGTCACGGCCGAAACGCCGAAGAACACCATCATCGTGCTGAAAAGCGCGGACAAGCAGAAGCTCGGCCAGGTGGCTGCGGAAATTCGCGCCTTCCGTCCGCCGGAGCCCTACAAGGGCAAAGGTATTCGGTACGGCGACGAACAAGTCCGCCGCAAAGAAGCCAAGAAGAAGTAAGGCAGGGTTATGAACGCGAAGAAAGAATCTCGTCTCCGTCGTGCCCGCCGCGCGCGCGCCAAGATCCGCGATCTGGGTGTGAACCGTCTGTGCGTCAACCGCACCCCGCGTCACATCTATGCGCAGATTATCTCGCCGGACGGCGGCAAAGTGCTGGCCAGCGCGTCCACGCTCGACAAGAGCCTGCGCGAAGGTTCGACCGGTAACGCCGATGCGGCTGCCAAAGTGGGTGCTCTCATCGCTGAGCGCGCCAAGGATGCCGGCATCTCTCAGGTTGCCTTCGATCGCGCTGGTTTCAAATACCACGGGCGTGTCAAGGCGTTGGCGGATGCCGCACGCGAAGGCGGTCTGCAATTCTAAAGGGTTTTACGATGGCGAATAACGAACAGAAGGGCGGTGATCTGCAAGAGAAGTTGGTGCAGGTCAACCGCGTCGCCAAGGTGGTCAAAGGTGGTCGTATCTTCGGCTTCACCGCGCTGACCGTCGTTGGCGATGGCAACGGCCGGGTCGGTTTCGGTCGTGGCAAGGCGCGTGAAGTGCCGGTCGCGATCCAGAAAGCCATGGACCAGGCGCGTCGCAACATGGTCAAGGTCAGCCTCAGCGGCAGCACGCTGCAGTACCCGGTTCGCGCCCGTCACGGCGCGTCCAAGGTCTTCATGCAGCCGGCTTCCGAAGGTACCGGCATCATCGCTGGCGGCGCCATGCGCTCCGTCCTCGAGCTGGCTGGTGTCCATGACGTTCTGGCCAAGTGCTACGGCTCCACCAACCCGGTGAACGTCGTGCGTGCCACCATCAAGGGGCTCGCATCCATGCAGTCTCCGGAAGACATCGCCGCCAAGCGTGGCCTGTCTGTCGAAGAACTGGCGGGGTAAGCAACCATGGCAGAGACGATCAAAATCACTCAGACCCGCAGCACTATCGGTGTCCTGCAGAAGCACAAGTCGACGATGAAGGGCCTCGGCCTGCGTCGCATTGGGCACTCGGTCGAGCTGGAAGACACCCCCGCCGTTCGCGGCATGATCAACAAGGTTCGTTACCTTGTTCGAATCGAGGGAGAGTAATCCATGAAACTCAACAGCTTAAGCCCGGCTCCGGGTTCCAAGCACGCTGAGAAGCGCGTCGGGCGCGGCATCGGCTCCGGTCTGGGCAAGACCGGTGGCCGTGGCCACAAAGGTCTGAAGTCGCGTTCCGGCGGCTCGGTCAAGCCCGGTTTCGAAGGCGGTCAGATGCCGCTGCAGCGCCGTCTGCCGAAGTTCGGCTTCACCTCGGCCAAGTCGCTGGTGTCCGAAGAAGTTCGCCTCGGCGAACTGGCCAAGGTCGAAGGCGACGTCGCCGATCTCGCCAGCCTGAAGAAGGCCAACGTGCTCAAGAACGCAACCGAGCACGCCAAGGTCATCCTCTCCGGCGAGCTGACCAAGGCGATTACCGTGCGTGGCCTCAAGGTCACCAAAGGTGCACGCGCTGCGATCGAAGCGGCCGGTGGCAAGGTAGAGGACTAAATGGCTAAGTCAGGAAACGTGCCGGCGAACATGGGTAGTGGCCTCAGCGAGCTGTGGGCGCGCCTGCGTTTCGTCTTCATCGCGATCGTGGTGTACCGCATCGGTGCCCACATTCCCGTACCCGGCATCGATCCTGACCAGCTGGCTGCCCTGTTTCGGGAGAACCAGGGCACCATCCTCGGCATGTTCAACATGTTCTCGGGTGGTGCGCTGCAGCGCATGAGTATCTTCGCGCTGGGGATCATGCCGTACATCTCCGCGTCGATCATCATGCAGCTTCTGACCGCGGTATCGCCTCAGCTCGAAGCGCTGAAGAAGGAAGGCGAAGCCGGGCGCCGGAAGATCAACCAGTACACCCGCTACGGCACGGTGCTACTGGCGTTGATCCAGGCGAGCGGCATGTCAGTTGGTCTGGTCAGTCAGGGCGTCGCCTACACCGGCGGCATCAGTTTCTACTTCACCGCCGTCGTCACCTTCGTGGCCGGGGCCGTGTTCCTGATGTGGCTGGGCGAGCAGATCACCGAGAAGGGGATCGGCAACGGTATCTCGCTGATCATTTTCTCCGGGATCGTGGCCGGACTGCCCAGTGCGATCGGTCAGTCGTTCGAGCTGGCGCGCAACGATGGCGCCTGGAACGTGCTGCCGCTGCTCGCGCTGTCACTGCTGGCCGTCGCGACCGTGGCCTTCGTGGTGTTCATCGAGCGCGGCCAGCGCCGCATCACGGTGAACTATCCGCGGCGCCAGGTCGGCAACAAGATGTATGCCGGTCAGAGCAGCTATCTGCCGCTGAAGGTCAACATGGCGGGCGTGATTCCGCCGATCTTCGCGTCCAGCATTCTGCTGTTCCCGGGCTCCATCGGTCAGTGGCTGGGTCAGAGCGACGGCTTCGAGTGGCTGCAGGTCGCCTCGCAGCAGCTCTCCCCAGGGGCACCCCTGTACATCATCCTGTTTGCGGCGGCAGTGCTGTTCTTCTGCTTCTTCTATACGGCGTTGGTGTTCAACCCCAAGGATGTCGCCGACAACCTCAAGAAGTCGGGCGCTTTCCTGCCGGGGATCCGTCCGGGTGAGCAGACCGCGCGCTACGTCGACAAGGTGATGACACGGCTGACCCTGTTCGGGGCGCTCTACATCACGCTGGTGTCGCTGATGCCGCAGTTCCTGGTGGTGGCCTGGCAGGTGCCGTTCTACTTCGGCGGTACGTCGTTGCTGATCGTGGTCGTGGTGATCATGGACTTCATGGCCCAGGTTCAATCGCACCTGATGTCTCACCAGTACGAGTCGGTGATGAAGAAATCGAACCTGAAGGGCTACGGTAGCGGCGGCGTGATGCGCTGAGCCTCCGCGAGAGAGCATTTGGAGAGAACGATGAAAGTTCGAGCTTCTGTAAAGAAAATGTGCCGTAACTGCAAGATCATTCGGCGCAACGGCGCGGTCCGTGTCATCTGCACGGAACCGCGTCACAAGCAGCGCCAGGGTTGATCCCCTAGCTGCAACGAAAGCGGGCCATGGCATGCCCCTTGCCTCAAGAGAGGTAAAGGGGTATGCTATTGCGCCCTTTGTGGACGACTAAACGAGCAAGCCGCTCAACATTCGGAGTAAGCTGATGGCCCGTATTGCAGGCGTCAATATCCCGGACAACAAGCATGCGGCGATCTCGCTGACCTACATCTTCGGGATTGGCCGCACTCGCGCACAGGCGATCTGTGCCGCGGCCGGTATTGCACCGACGACCAAGATTCAGGAACTGTCTGGCGAAGAGCTCGACATCCTGCGTACCGAAGTCGGTAAGTACACCGTAGAAGGCGACCTTCGCCGTGACGTGACGCTGAACATCAAGCGTCTCATGGATCTGGGTTGCTATCGTGGTCTGCGCCATCGTCGTGGTCTTCCGCTGCGTGGTCAGCGTACCAAGACCAATGCGCGTACCCGTAAGGGACCGCGTAAACCGATTCGTAAATAATTAACGTTTCGACGTTAACTATCAGGAAACATCAACATGGCTAACCCGCGTAGTAACCGTAAAAAGGTTAAAAAGCAGGTCGTGGACGCCGTCGCGCACATCCACGCCTCTTTTAACAATACGATCGTGACGATCACAGACCGCCAGGGCAACGCTCTCTCTTGGGCGACTGCCGGTGGTTCGGGTTTTCGTGGTTCTCGCAAGAGCACCCCGTTCGCAGCTCAAGTAGCGAGTGAACGTGCAGCGACCGCTGCAGCCGAGTATGGTGTGAAAAACGTCGACGTGCTGGTCAAGGGCCCCGGCCCGGGCCGTGAGTCTGCCGTGCGTGCACTCAACGCCGCCGGCTTCCGTGTGCAGAGCATTACTGACGCGACGCCTATCCCGCATAACGGGTGCCGTCCGCCGAAGAAACGCCGCGTTTAAGGAGAACGACTCATGGCTCGTTATCTAGGACCCAAGTGCAAACTGTCTCGTCGTGAGGGTACCGACCTCTTCCTCAAGAGCGGTGTCACCCCCTTCGAGAAGAAGTGCAAATCCGAGCAGATCCCGGGTGTGCACGGCCAGCGCCGTCAGCGTCTTTCCGACTACGGCTTGCAGCTTCGCGAGAAGCAGAAAGTACGTCGTATCTACGGCGTGCTCGAAAACCAGTTCCGCAACTACTACAAAGAAGCCGCGCGCCTGAAAGGGGCAACCGGTGAAGTGTTGTTGCAGCTGCTGGAATCCCGGCTGGACAACGTGGTTTACCGCATGGGCTTCGGCTCCACGCGCAGTGAATCGCGTCAGCTGGTGAGCCACAAGGCGATTGCGGTCAACGGCCGTACCGTCAACGTGGCTTCCTATCAGGTGCGTCCTGGCGACGTCGTGTCTGTGCGTGAGAAGGCCAAGAACCAGGCCCGTATCCAGCAGGCGCTGTCCATCGCCGCCAACCGTGGCGACGTTAACTGGATCGACGTCGACGCGAAGAAGATGGAAGGCACTTTCAAGGCTGTCCCGGAACGCGGCGACCTGTCTGCCGACATCAACGAAAACCTGATCGTCGAGCTGTACTCCAAGTGAGGCCTGAGTTCGGACCGCCACGGCGGTCCGAACCGGCTGGAGTACCGATATTCGTTAGGCAGCCTGAGAAGGTGTTCATATGCAGCGTTCAGTGACAGAGTTTCTCCGTCCCCGCGACATCAAGGTCGAAGAAGTCAGTGCGAATCACGCCAAGATCGTGCTGGAACCCTTCGAGCGTGGTTTCGGCCATACCCTGGGGAATGCGCTGCGTCGCATCCTGCTCTCTTCGATGCCCGGCTGTGCCGTGGTCGAAGCGGAAATCGACGGCGTGCTGCATGAATACAGCGCCATCGAAGGTGTTCAGGAAGACGTCATCGAGATTCTTCTGAATCTCAAGGACGTGGCCATCAAGATGCATGGTCGCGACGAGGCGCTCCTCACCCTGAACAAGCAGGGCCCGGGCATCATGACCGCAGGCGATATCGCCGTCGACCACGACGTCGAGATCGTCAATCCGGATCATGTGATCGCGCACCTCAACGACGGCAGCGATCTCAAGATGCAGCTGAAAGTCGTGCGGGGCCGCGGTTACGAGCCCGCCGACGTGCGGCTCTCCGACGAGGACGAATCCCGTGCCATCGGTCGTCTGCAGCTGGATGCGACCTTCAGCCCGGTTCGTCGCGTGTCCTACGCGGTCGAAGCGGCGCGTGTCGAACAGCGCACCGACCTCGATAAGCTGGTCATCGATCTCGAAACTGACGGCACCTTGGACCCCGAAGAAGCGATTCGTCGTAGTGCGACCATCCTTCAGGAACAGCTGGCCGCCTTCGTCGATCTCGAAGCTGACCGAGAGCAGGAAGTCGAAGAGGAAGAGGATCAGATCGATCCGATCCTGCTGCGCCCCGTGGACGATCTCGAGCTCACGGTTCGTAGCGCCAACTGCTTGAAGGCCGAGAATATTTACTACATTGGCGATTTGATTCAGCGCACGGAAGTCGAGCTGCTCAAGACGCCGAACCTTGGCAAAAAGTCCTTGAACGAAATCAAGGACGTGTTGGCTTCGCGCGGTCTTTCTCTCGGGATGCGGCTGGAAAACTGGCCGCCGGCGAGTCTGAAGGACGACAAGGCTTCCGCCTGAGGCTTGCCCTCGGCGGTGCCGGAGTGCCGACTCGAATCACCAGTTTGGTAAGGAATAGCAATCATGCGTCATCGTAAGAGTGGTCGTCATCTGAATCGGACCAGCTCGCATCGGCACGCCATGTTCAAGAACATGTGCACCTCGCTGGTCGAGCATGAAGTGATCAAGACTACCCTGCCCAAGGCCAAGGAGCTGCGTCGTCATATCGAGCCGCTGATCACCCTGGCCAAGCAGGACAGCGTGGCGAATCGCCGTCTGGCATTCAGCCGCACTCGCTCCAAGGAAGCCGTCGGCAAGCTCTTCAACGAGCTTGGCCCGCGTTACGCCAATCGCCCGGGCGGTTACGTCCGTGTGCTCAAGTGCGGTTTCCGCGCTGGCGACAACGCGCCGATGGCCTACGTCGAGCTGGTCGATCGTCCGGCCGTTCAGGAAGCTGCTGGCGACGAGTAAGTCGCCCGCGTTTCCGCCGAACGGCACCAAAGCCGGCTGTCCGAGTGATCGGGCAGCCGGCTTTCTTTTTGTCCAAAAATCGGTCGTCCAAAAACCGGCTGCCCAAAAGGGGGATGTCGGCAGTCAGGTGTCCGCAGGCTGGATGTCTGTCACTCGGGAGGGCAGACCGGTCTCTTCAGGCACGGCCTCCTCCAGGCGTGCCCCTGTGTACGGCTGGCAGGGTGGCAGGCTGGTGGTGTGCCACGCTACCCGCGGAAGCGCCCGCAGGCGCCTCCGGCGGGCGCTCAGGCGCGCTTGGCCTTGCCCTTGCTCGCCTTGGGTGACGGCAGCAGCGGGGCCAGGAAGCGTCCGGTGTGGGAATGTTCCTGGGCTGCCACCTGCTCCGGGGTACCCTCGGCGATGATCCGCCCGCCGCCGGACCCACCTTCGGGGCCGAGATCGATCAGCCAGTCGGCGGTCTTGATCACATCCAGGTTGTGCTCGATCACCACCACGGTGTTGCCGTGGTCGCGCAGGCGGTGGAGCACGCCGAGCAGCTGGCGAATATCTTCGAAGTGCAGCCCGGTGGTGGGCTCGTCGAGGATATAGAGCGTCTGCCCGGTATCGCGCTTGGCCAGCTCGCGAGCCAGCTTGACCCGCTGCGCCTCGCCACCGGAGAGGGTGGTCGCGCTCTGTCCCAGGCGCACGTAGGAGAGCCCCACGTCCATCAACGTCTGCAGACGACGGGCGATCGCCGGCACCGGACTGAAGAACTCGAGCGCCTCTTCGATGGTCATCTCCAGCACTTCGTGGATGTTCTTGCCCTTGTACTGAATCTCCAGCGTCTCGCGGTTGTAGCGCTTGCCCTTGCACACGTCGCAGGGAACGTAGATATCCGGCAGGAAGTGCATCTCCACCTTGATCATGCCCTCGCCCTGGCAGGCCTCGCAGCGTCCGCCCTTGACGTTGAAGCTGAAGCGGCCTGGCTTGTAGCCACGGGCGCGCGCCTCCTGGGTGCCCGAGAAGAGCTCGCGAATCGGGGTGAAGATCCCGGTATAGGTGGCCGGGTTGGAGCGTGGCGTACGCCCGATCGGGCTCTGATCGATGTCGATGATCTTGTCGAGCTGGTCGAGCCCCTCGATGCTGCGGTAGGGGGCCGGCGACAGCGTGGTGGCACGATTGAGCTCGCGTGCGGCGATCGGCATCAGGGTCGAGTTGATCAGCGTCGACTTGCCCGAGCCGGAGACCCCGGTGACGCAGACGAACAGCCCCAGCGGCAGCGTCAGGTCGACGTCGTGCAGGTTGTTGCCACTGGCGCCGGTGAGCCGCAGCTGCTTCTCCGGATTGCCCGGAATCCGGTGCGGTGGTACCTCGATACGGCGCTTGCCGGAGAGATACTGTCCGGTCAGCGAGTGGGAGGCGGCTTCGATCTGCTTGGGCGTGCCCTGGGCGACGATGGTGCCGCCATGCACGCCGGCGCCGGGACCGATATCGAGCACGTGGTCAGCGGCGCGAATGGCGTCCTCGTCGTGCTCGACCACGATCACCGTGTTGCCCAGGTCGCGCAGCCGGGTGAGGGTGCGCAGCAGGCGGTCGTTGTCGCGCTGGTGCAGCCCGATCGAGGGCTCGTCGAGGATGTACATCACCCCCACCAGGCCGGCGCCGATCTGGCTCGCCAGACGGATCCGTTGAGCCTCGCCGCCGGAGAGCGTGTCGGCGCTGCGCTCCAGGGTCAGGTAGTCGAGGCCGACATTGACCAGAAACTCCAGGCGGGCATGGATCTCGTGGACGATCTTGGTCGCGATCTCGCCTTTGCGGCCCGGCAGGCTCAGCTCGCGGAAGTAGTTCCAGGCGTCGCCCACCGGCATGTGCGTGATCTCGGGCAGATTGCGCGAGTCGACAAAGACATGGCGCGCCTCGCGCTTGAGGCGGCTGCCGTCACAGCTGGGGCAGGGACGCACCGCCAGGTACTTGGCCAGATCGTCGCGGACCATCGACGACTCGGTTTCGCGGTAGCGCCGCTCCAGGTTGGGCAGCACGCCCTCGAAGGGGTGTTCGCGGGTCACCTTGCGTCCACGATCGTTGACGTAGCTGAAAGCGATGTCGTCGTTGCCGCTGCCATGGAGCACGATCTCGCGCTCGTGTCGGGCGAGCGCCTCCCAGGGCGTGTCTAGGGTAAAGCGGTAGTGCTCGGCGACCGCCTGCAGCTGGCTGAAGTAGTAGATGCTGCGCCGGTCCCAGCCCTTGATCGCGCCCTCGGCCAGCGACAGCTCCGGGTGGCTGATCAGCTTGTCCGGATCGAAGTACTGGCGCACGCCGAGGCCGTCGCAGGTGGGGCAGGCGCCGGCCGGGTTGTTGAACGAGAACAGCCGCGGTTCCAGTTCGGCCAGCGAGTAGCCGCAGATGGGGCAGGCGAAGCGTGAAGAGAACGCCAGATCCTCCTGCTCGCCATCCATGAAGTGGATGATGGCGGTACCGTCGGCCAGATTGAGCGCGGTCTCGAAGGATTCGGCCAGACGCTGCTGCAGATCCGTACGCACCTTGATACGGTCGACCACCACGCTGATATCGTGCTTGCGCTTCTTGTCCAGCGTCGGCAGGTCGTCGAGCTCGACGGTCTCGCCGTCGACCACGGCGCGTACGAACCCCTGGGCGCGCAGCTCGCCGAGCAGTTGCTGATGCTCACCCTTGCGCCCCTTGATCACCGGCGCCAGCAGCATCAGGCGGCTGCCTTCGGGCAGTGCCAGCACCTGGTCGACCATCTGCGATACCGTCTGCGCCTCCAGCTCCTCGCCGTGGTCAGGACAGCGCGGCGTGCCGGCGCGGGCGAACAGCAGGCGCAGGTAGTCGTAGATCTCGGTGATGGTGCCGACGGTGGAGCGTGGGTTGTGCGAGGTCGACTTCTGCTCGATCGAGATCGCCGGCGACAGCCCCTCGATATGGTCGACGTCGGGTTTCTCCATCATCGACAGGAATTGCCGCGCATAGGTGGAGAGTGACTCCACGTAGCGGCGCTGGCCCTCGGCATAGAGGGTATCGAAAGCCAGCGAGGACTTGCCCGACCCGGACAGGCCGGTGACCACGATCAGTTTGTCACGTGGCAGTTCGACATCGATATCCTTCAGGTTATGGGTACGCGCACCCCTGACCAGAATGCTGTCCATGACTACCTCGTGCAGCGAAGCGGGAAACGACCAGTATAGCAGTCTGTCGGCCTCGACCGGTCGCTGCGGTAACGACGAAGACGATGGGCTGACGCTGACGCCGCGTCTGGCGCCGCCTGGCGCTTTCACTCGACACGGGCGAGGCGTAAAATGGGGGGTTCCCTCATTCATCCTCGCTTCTGCCGAGTTCACCAGCCGTGACTTCCATGACATCTCGTTTTCTCGTTACCGAACGGCGCGCCATCGTGGGGCTGGCCAGCCTCTATGCCTCGCGCATGCTGGGGCTGTTCATGGTCCTGCCGATCCTGGCGCTCTACGCCGACCATCTCGACGGCGCCACCCCCTTTCTCGTCGGCCTGGCCCTGGGCGGCTACGGCCTGACCCAGGCGATCCTGCAGATTCCCTTCGGCCTGCTCTCCGACCGGCTCGGACGCAAGGTGGTGATCGCCGGCGGCCTGCTGCTGTTCATTATCGGCAGTGTCGTGGCGGCCAACGCCACCTCGATCTATGTCGTCATCATCGGTCGCTGCCTGCAGGGCAGTGGCGCGGTCGCCGGCGCCATCATGGCGCTGCTCGCCGACCAGACCCGCGAGGAGATCCGCACCGCGGCGATGGCCACCATCGGTCTGTCGATCGGTGTCGCCTTCGGTGTGGCCATGGTGGTGGGGCCGCTGGTCGCCGACATCGGGGGGCTGTCCGGGGTGTTCTGGTTCACTGCGGCGCTCTCCGCCTGCGGCCTGCTGATCCTGTGGAAGCTGGTGCCCAAGGCGCCACGCCGCATGGCCCATCGCGATGTCGGGCTCGATCGGCGCCAGCTGCGTGCCACCCTGATGCAGGGTGATCTGCTGCGGCTCGATTTCTCGATCTTCGCCCTGCACCTGATCCTGACCGCCTGCTTCGTCGCGCTGCCGTTCCAGCTCGAGGCCCTGGGCTTCGCCCCGGCGCATCATGGTTGGGTCTATCTGCCGGTAATGGCACTGGCTTTCGTGGCCATGGTGCCGCTGGTGATCGTGGCCGAGAAGTATCGCAAGATGAAGCCGGTGTTCGTCGGCGCCGTGGCGGCCATGACCCTGATCCTGCTGGGGTTCAGCGAGCTGGGGAGCGATCGCATCGCGCTGCTGGCGCTGCTGTGGGGCTTCTTCGTAGTGTTCAATCTGCTTGAGGCCACGCTGCCCTCGATGATCAGCAAGCTGGCGCCGGCCGGGGCCAAGGGCACCGCCATGGGGGTCTACTCCACCAGTCAGTTCCTCGGCGCCTTTTTGGGCGGCACCCTGGGCGGGGCGCTGTCCCAGGGGCTGGGTATCCACAGTGTGTTCCTCGGCGCTGCAGTGGTCGGGGCGATCTGGCTGGCGGTGGTGTGGAGGATGCCCGCGCCGCGCCACCTGTCGAGCGAAATCGTACCGCTGGACGCGCAATCCATGGGCATGCTCGATACACTGCTCGAGCGTTTCGCCTCGGTCGCCGGGGTCGAGGACGTAATGGTCGTGCCCGAAGAGCGCGTCGCTTATCTCAAGGTCGACCGCCAGCGCCTGGACGCCGAGGCGCTGGCCCGTATCACCGGCAATCAATGGCAACGAACCGACGCCTGAGGGCGTCGTAAACGCAGGTAAGGCAAGGAGACAACGATGGCCCGAGGTGTGAACAAAGTCATCCTGATCGGCAACCTGGGACAGGATCCGGAAGTCCGCTTCCTGCCGTCGGGCAATCCGGTGTGCAACCTGCGCATCGCGACCACCGATACCTGGACCGACCGTCAGAGCGGCCAGCGTCAGGAGCGTACCGAGTGGCACAGTGTGGTACTGTTCAACAAGCTGGCGGAGATCGCCCAGCAGTACGTCAAGAAGGGCTCGCGGATCTATATCGAAGGGCGCCTGCAGACCCGCAAGTGGCAGGGTCAGGATGGCCAGGATCGCTACTCCACCGAGATCGTCGGCAACGACATGCAGATGCTCGACTCGCGCAGCGGTCAGGGCGGTGGTGACTACGCCCAGAGCCAGTATGGTGGTGCGCCGCAGCAGCAGCCCCAGGGTGGCTATGGCCAGCAGCAGCCCGCCCCGGCCCAGCAGGGCGGCTATGGTCAGCAGCAGCCGGCGCCTGCCCAGCAGGGCAGCTACGGCAACCAGCCTCAGCGTCCGCCGCAGAACCAGCCGGCGCCGCAGCCCAACCAGCAGAACGCCAACTACGGCGCGCCGAATCCGGGCAGCTTTGACGATTTCGACGACGAAATCCCGTTCTGATTCGCCCGCGCGGCAGGTGATGACCCCGCCGAGGCGGGGTTTTTTGTGGGCGCCGTCCCTG
>NZ_PZJK01000018.1:0-139295 GCF_003206675.1 Salinicola sp. RZ23 | reverse complement strand
GACGCCCTCGACGCGCGCGAGCACCTCAAGCAGGCGGGCGAAGACGCCGACGATACCTACGGCAACAGCGAACAGCTTGCGGATGCCAAGCAGGATAACGCCCGTGGTGCCACCGACAGCGGTGGCCGCGGCGAAGCGGCACGCATGAAAGCGCCGTGGCTGCATATGGCCTCACCCGCCGGCATCACGATGAGCACGCCGGAATCGACCCACCTGGCCCAGGGCCGCTCGCTGAGTGTCTCCAGCGGCGAGGACGTCAACGTCGCCACCGGCAAGAGCCTGGTCGCCTCGATTTCCGAGAAGCTCTCGCTGTTCGTCTATCGCGCCGGCATGAAGCTGTTCGCGGCCCGCGGCAAGGTCGAAGTGCAGGCGCAGAGCGACGAGATGGCGCTGACCGCCGAGAAGGACGTCAAGATTACCTCCACCGAAGGGCGGGTCGAGATCAACGCTGCCAACGGCATCCTATTGAACAGTGGTGGGGGCTATATCCGCATAGAAGGCGGCAATATCGACGTCCACGGCCCCGGCAAGATCGATATCAAGGGCGCCCAGCATGTCTTCGGTGGCCCCGCGAGCCTGGACGCGGCCATGCCCGAGTTGCCGGAGGGGTCAGATTGCGCGACGAAGCACCAAGGCGCCGCGAACCGTGGTTCATCGCTGGTGGATGGCTGAGGTACTGTCATGACAGCTTGGTTGCTCCACGATCACTTGAACGGGCCACTGGCGCTCGGTGACGACTGCGAGCCTATCGGTCCCTTGTTGCCACGGCGCAGGCCGGACCTGCATGGGCTGACGCCGCACCTTTATCGTATCGGCAAGGCCTCGTTGGAGACGATCAAGGCGCAGGCGCAAAACGTGTCGCGACGAGACATGCCGCCGACAGTCTGCGCGCTGCTGTGGGCCGACGTCGAAGCGGATGTGCTCAGAGACCAGTTGAGCCGATACTGCCTTGCGGCCATGCCCGCATCGCGCTGGATGTATTGCCGCTACTTTGACCCCCGCGTCATGACGCATCTCCGCTGGATTCTCGCACCAGATCAGTTGCACTCCCTGTTGGGCAGAGTCTCACGTTGGACGTTTCTGGATGCGTCGTCGCAGTGGGTCGAGATCAGCAATGAGCCGCAAGCGCCTCACTGGCTGCGACTGACACTCGACGACACCCAGACGCGCCGCTTGAATGAGCTGCCCACCCTGCGCGCCTGCCTGCAGCAGTGGCGCGCTCACGACCCCCAGGCACCACGCGACGACCGCGACGCCGGTAAACGGGTTGCCGCCTGTCTAGACCATGGGCAAGCGCTAGGACTGAGTGATCTGCAAGATCGCGTCGCGCTGGCGCTGCATGAGTTGTTGATCCATCCCGACATCATCCGGCACCCCGATATCGCAAACGCCATGGCGCTGGCGAACGGTGAGACAACCTATCGACACGTGACCGGCAATTGGCCTCAGGCCCGCTGGGAAACCATTCAGGAACAATTGATCAACCGGGAAACGACGTAGCATGAGTGCGATTCCAGACATCAACGAAGCGGTTGCGACGGCGGTCGCCAATACGTCCGGTGGGAACACCGATACCTCTGCCGAGACCGGCGGTTGCAGCGATTGCCAGATGTGCCAGAAGTCCCCTGGTCTGGTAATTCTGCCGGTGCGTTATTCGGCGATCGCAGAGAGCCATGTCCATAGCATCAGCGGCCTCGCACCCATCACCAGTGGCGGCAATTTCGGCGAGGGCGTTCTGGATAAAGCCATGCAGCGTGCGACCTATATTCTACGCAGCATGCGCGCTGGCTATTTCTACATGCACTTCCCCAGTGGCGATGCCGATGGCGTGATATGGCGCAAATATCGCGTCACCAGCGATAGCAACTTCATGCCGATACCGCTCGACGGCCATCTGACGCCCAACATGGAAAAAAGCGAGGCGTGCCGACGTTCCAGCGACTGGCAGATGGCGCGCTGCGTGACCATCAGCCAGCCAGAGAAGGTCACCCAGGCCTGGTTGGCATTTTCGGATACCGATTGGGACGAGAGCATCCGCGCCCGCATCGCCCAGGACCCCGCGGCACGCATGCAGTCGCTCAACCCGTCTCTGTGTATCTCCCCCGCCGCTGGCCAGCCACACACCGCGCCGCTTTCAGCGGTGAGTGACTGGGTGAGTGAATATAGGCACAACGCTTGGCAGAGCTTTCGCAGCACCGTGGCCGATGAGGATGATCCGCAGAACACTGCTGAGTTCGAATCCGTCTATCCGTTCCACTGGCGCGCCATCGAAGCCGACGATCTGATCGAGACAGCTGAGCGTAAATCGCAGGGCCGCGCCATTCTCTTCGCGACTCACGACCCGCGGGGCATCACCGTCGAGCTCAACGCCGAACAGATTCAGGCGGTGTCAGCGTCGCTGCAGCGTTTCAGTTGGCGGCTATCATCCTGGGCGGGGATACAAACCATACGCGAGTCAGTGGGGAACCAAGCCGAAAAGCGCCAACGGCAATCCGTGCTGCTGCGTGATCCAGAAATGCTGGAATACAATGAGCTACAGTTGCAGCAAATCAACGCGCGGATAGAAATGGTAGGCCCGAGTGAGCAACAGTTGCGATTCAGGGATGAATTACAAGAAGAAAACGACATTATTGCAGCCAGGATAGCGCACAAGGAGGCCACCTCGGAGCGACTGACCGATGAGAGTATCAAGGAGGTTAGGCAGGCTGCCTGGGAGGAAACCCGGGAAGGGCAGAAGTTCCTGGCGCGGACTGACAAGCAAATTGAAGACGACTATCAAAGTGTCAAGGAAACCCTCAAAGCCGATTCCGAGTCGATAGATATACCGCTCTCTCAAGATCACGCGACCTGGCTGGACTCTCCCGATCTGAAAAGGATTTTCTCCTCGGATTATCGGACGGACGAACTCGATTCCGGGGTGAACTATGTCAACCACTTCGTCGACTGCATTGACGATGCCTCTGATCGGGAGGAGTGTGCCGAAATACTGAGGACATGGGCAAGTGCGGGTAACCCCACCGACCCTGAAAACCCGTTGCTACGCAGCCTCGGGCATAACCAGGATGACCACCTGGCGGAGATCGATAGCGCGCCGCCCCTGACCGTACAAAGCGCTGTGACGATTCTCGACAAATTCAACGCCGCATGGCAGAAAAGCGCCAAAGCGATGCTGAACCCGGAAACGAGCGAAACCGCGGGACGCAACGCCTTCACCAGGCTGATCTATCATTCGGGGGCGCCGGTTGCCAAGTTACTCTCCCAGGGGGTCGACGGTACTGCGAAGAACCTCTATCTGATGGCATCGATGTTCTCCACCGATCAATGGATTGTGGAGCGCCCCTTGAGGGGCACGCCTACGCAGTTCGTCAATCTCCTGGCTGAGGAAATGCGTCTGGCCATCCCGGCGAACAAACGGCCCAGCCGACTTCAGATGCAGCGTGCGCTGCGAGAGATGCTAAAAAGAACAGGCCAATACGATCAGCTCGGCTCTCAGCACTTCGTGTTCGTGGATCGCGCACGCCTGGCGGCAATCGGTGACGGCCAGGGGGCCGGGCGCTCGACAGCGGAGAGAATCTTGCGCTCTCGTGAACCTATCGTTCTGACCCCGCGTAACATTCGCGAAGGCATCATGCCGGGCTTCCAGCAAGCCATGAATGGCGAAGTCAGAATGAATGCGGTCTCCTTGTTCTTCTCTGGCATCTCCTGGTACTACGCGGGCAAGGCACTGGATAGTGCCAATTCATTCAGCCGCCGCGAGCTATCGGTAAAATTCTGGGCCTCACTGGCCGGTGTCGTCGGTGGCCTGTGCGAGACAGTAGAAGCGGGTGTTAAAGGTCTGGAGTCAGCAGGGCGAAGAATTTCAAGTCGTGTACTAAATATTTCGAGCGGTATTGGTGTGCTTGGTCGCGCCTTAGGCGCGGGCGTGGCTTTCGTCTTTGCTGTATACGATGGGCTACATGCATTCGAAGAGTTTAAAAAGGGGAATATGGGGCTGTCTTTTCTTTATGGGGCTTCGGCTGCAGGTGGTATTGCTCTTGGTTACATTGCGATAGCCTCTGGTGTGTTCTCATTGCTTGGCGTGCTTTTTATCTTGGCTGTGTTGGCTATCAACTTTCTAATAGGCCTGTTGCTGGATTCAAAAGCGCAGCAATGGCTGAGCCATTGCTTTTATGGTGGTGGAGAAAGGTTTTTGACTATAGAAGAATCTCAGAAAGATCTTGAAGGCGTCTTTAGAGGATAGCACATGACGAAGCGTGATAGGATATTTAAAAGCGTAGGGATGCTTCCTAAGTACCAATTTGAACTTCCCTCTAATGGTAGGGAAAAGCGCTTTCCCCTTGATTGTCCAGCTGCTGAAGAAGCTTGGCCATCTCGAGTTACTTTGTTTTTTAGCGGTAGTCTGCTGAGCTTTGCTGATTCTGAGTTTCGGCGGAGAGGGCTTTATCTGAGTTTGGGGGTGGTGGTCGGGGGAAGCTTGATTGCCTGGTTTCTAGCCATGGCAAGCTTGCCATTTATTTATCCTCTCGCTCCCTTTTGGGCAATCCCTGTATTTGCCTTGATAATTTTGCCTCTTGCGGTTGGCGTTTTGTGGTTGGCCTGGCAGGAGATTAAGCGTTACGCCATTTTTCCCGTTGTTTTTAACCGTCGCACGGGTAACGTGCATTTCTTTAGTATCCACGATGGGCAACCGGTGACTTATCCGTGGGATAGTTGTACATATTGCATCGTGCCCAAGCGAAATGGTGGTCCTGAGGGAAGTTATCATGAATTGCGTGGTTACGTTCTTAACGAATATGATGGTGTCATAGATAGTTTCTCCATCGGAGAAGAAGTTATCAATCTAGGGCGAAGGTCTGACGGGTTCGTAGAGCGCTGGCTTAGTTGCCATTATGAATATATTCGTCAGTTTATGACATTGCAGGACATAAGTAGCTTAGATGAGCCCGAGGAAGAGGATTATGTTTCCCTCAAGCCCAGCTTCAAACAGTCCATGAACTTGGTGCAACCCAAAGCTGAGCCAAAGTCTCTTGTGGTTAAGCTTCTTTTTGTTTTTATTAATGCTGTAATATTCGTGCCTAAGGTGGTTGGTGGTGCGGGACATTACTTCTGTTGCAAGTACTGCAAAATGCCGCAGTGGTCTCAAGAGATCATCGATGAATGTGGTCCGGAGATAGTTCTCTCTAATCGCTAGAGATCTCGTTTTGTAGGGCGAGCTAGCATGAGTAATATAGGATGCCGGTTCGCCTCGTGTGCTTTTTAAAAACCCTGGTGCATGTCCCTCATTCGAGTGTGGGGCATCTCCTGCGTGTTTGGATGCGCGAGAAGTTAGTTGACGCTATGGGGAGAGATATGAAGAGGCGGCTTCAGATTTTGAAAAGCCTGGGGATGATCCCTAAGTACCAATTCGAGCTCCCTGCTGACGGCAAGGAACGGCGTTTCTCTCTAGGTGAACCGGCTGCTGACAATGCTCGGCCTACGCGACTAACGCTATTATATAGTAATGAAGTACTTGCAGTCGCCGATTCTGAGTTTGAGCGGAGAGGGATTTATCTTGGCTGGTGTGGAGGTGGAGGGGTGGTTGTTTTATGCCTTTTCTTTTTTTTTGCTAGCTTTCCATTTTACACTCCCATGCCTTTGTGGGTGATACCTGTTTTTGCACTGATGGGATTGCCTTTAGCTTTTGGCTTTTTTTGGCTAGCTTGGAAAGAGGTTAAAGGCTATGCTATATCTCCTGTTACATTTAATCGTCGCACGGGGAATGTTCACTTTTTTAGTATTCACGATGGCCAGCCTGTCACCTATTCGTGGCGTCGCTGTACCTATTGTATCGTGCCAAAACGGGCAGGAGGGCCCGAGGGGCGCGACTATGAGGTGCGCGGTTATGTACTGAATGAGTACGATGGTGTGCTGGATAGCTTTTCTATCGGCGAAGAAATGATTAATTTAGATCATGTTACTGGGAGCATGACGGAGCGTTGGTTGAGTTACCAATTCGAGTATGTTCGTCAGTTTATGACCTTGCAGGATATTAGTGGCTTGGATGAGCCCAAAGAAGACGACTATGTTTCCCTCAAGCCTAGTTTCAGGCAGGCAATGGAAGTTGTTGACCCTAAGGTGAAGTCAAAATCGCTAGTTATTAAGCTGTTGTCTGTTTTGATGAGTGTGGTCACCTTTATTCCCAAGGTGGTTGGTGGTGCGGGGCATTACTTTTGCTGCAAGTATTGCAAGGTGCCTCAATGGTCTCAAGAGATTGTCGATGAATGTGGTCCGGAGATCGTCCTCTCCAATCGCTGATGGCGAAATTTGTTTGTATAAAATGTCGACTTGATTGCCTGTTAGGTGTAGCGGGCTTGCAGTGATTTGAAACGCTGGTGCGACGCAGTTTGATTTTTATTTTGCAAGGCAGAATCTTTCCTGCTGTACGATATTGCAATCGGGAAAAGTGAGTGTGGTCATGTTCTCTCGATGTAGAGCCCATAAGATCAATAGACGCATATCTCAAGAAGAAATGCGCTCTCATTTTCTACTGGAGAAGGCTTCTTCTTATCTGCCAGATCCTTATGGTGCGCTCATTCGTTTTAATTCTGAGTTTTGCGAGATGACAGACTGTAGTGAGCGCCAAAGAGGAATGGCGAAAACGCTCGTCTGTCTACTGGGAGTCTTCGTGCTTTTGGCTTGCGGAGCCTCTGTCCTTTTTATGCTTTTGTCTGATTGTCTGTCGCAATCAATCGATGTCGTATTTTTACTGGTTTTTGCTTTTATCTTTGTCGTTATCGTAGGTGGAGGAAGCTGGTTTCTCTGGCAAACGTACCTTAGATATGACTTTTTTTCTTGGAGGTATTTTCCTGTTCGATTCAACAGGGTGACGGGTAAGGTTTTTGTGTTCAGGAGCGAAGAGTTTGGCGGGGTCTTGGCTCTGGATTGGAGAGATGTGTATTGGCATATAGGGACGGACGGCACAGGCAAGGTATGCACCCTGAGAGGGCATGTATTAAATGGCTCTACGATTGTAGATACCTTTTCGGTAGGCAATTTTTTCCATCGAGATGAGATTTATCGCATACTCTCTCTTTGGTGTTTCTTGGAAAAATATATGGAGCATGGCCCCCAAGCTGCGGCCCCTGCCTCTGGAGATGAGTTTATTTATTATTCGACACGAGTGAGCATTAGAAACTGTTTGGTTAGAGTTGTTTCGAATCTTCCTTCTCTCTTGGTGTCTCTACGCTATAAGCTTTTCTTTTTTTACTATCCGCTTGTGTTTTCCTTGGTCATTACTCAGTGGTTGGCTTTGAAATCATGCCGTGAGCCAAAGTGGCCGGAATTTGTCGAGGCCTCATGTGCTTCTCGTTCTCAAAGATCGCCTGTCTGGACAGAGCCTGAAAGAATCGGCCAGTTTTTGAGTAATGATATTTTCTATAAGCGTCTTCTCGAAAAAGAAAATTTCAACAAGAGTGTGTTTGAGAGTGGCTCAGGTTTCGTTGGGTTTTAGGTGCTCTTGGGAGACTTTGTTTTGAAAAGTATAGGCGTATTTCTTTTGTGTGGGCTTTTGGTTTTCTTGTCGGGCTGCGAAGAGGATCAGCCTGATAAGGTGGAAGCCGTCGTAAGTATTCTCGAGTGCGAGCCTGGCAACATCTTCTACAAGTCAGATGATGCAAAGGCTGTTGTCGTTGCAACTGCCCCAGTCATGGGCCCTCCCCCAGAAGGTCATGTGAGCATTGCTTTCAAAAGCAAGGGGGAAGTGCTGGCCACTGGGGCAGCCAAGTTGCATCAATAGCTTGGGTCTATTGGGTCTAGTGATCCTAATCATACTTCTTTTTATAAGGCGGAAGTCAACTCAGGTGAACGGTTGGAATCCCTAGATGAGTGTGAGGTTTCTAAGTACACGAATGACTCAGGCGAAGCAGTTAGGTTTACGGTCAAACCGTTTTCACAATAAAGTGGCTGTCTGTCAAAAGTATCAGGTTGAGGGAGCAGAAGATGTTGACGGTTATAAGGTTCGGCGATTTTGATTGAGATGCGCAAGGCAGGCAGCCATTGACCTGTCTTCAATGACGCTCGCCGTGGTGGTAGGGGAGATGTTGTCGGCGGGGACGATTACTTGATCGAATATGTCGACGTTTCTCATGACGAGCTGCTGGCGCTTGCTTCTGACGTACCTTGACCGATTGATGCTGATACCCACACACCGGCCGACGATGACGATTTTCCCTACCGCGGCACTCCTGAGCATGTCTATCCAAGGCGTTGCATCACGGTACCGTCGGCCAAGGACGCCACGGAGCTGTATATCGCCTTCTCGGATGACCGCTGGACCAAGCGCATGTGGAAAGAACATGCCGCCAACACGGCCGGCCGGCGTGACGCCATGCGCAGGCTCTCCCTGACGCAGTGGAAAGGCGGCGCGGCGGACTATACCCGCCCGCTGAATGAACTCGGGGAGCTGGTGGCCGAGGCCAACTTCCCCTGGGTACGTCGCCAATCGAGCGATACGGGCAGCAGTGACGCGAGCCAGAGCCCGGAAGTGAGTGCCCTTAGCCACAGCCTGGCGTCCATCAACGGGATTCGCGACGATGTCGACGGATTCATCGAGTGGTCGCAACGCCAGGCCCAGCAGGGTGACGAGAAGAGTGAGATGACCCCGGCGCTGTTCGTGCTCGACGATCCGGCTGGCGTGACCAGCGATCTCGCCGCGTTACTCGCCGAGCGAGAAAATGAGTTCAACGAGCAGGAAGCGATCAAGCGCCCGTTCGTGACGGCGGGGATTGTTAATGCGCTGCGAGACGGCTTCCGGGAGCGAGCGCGGATGCAGCGCGCCAATAAGATCGTCGAGGAGCGGCTCGAACATGAGTACTACCGCACTTATGGTGGTCCACCGGGCATGGCACATGCAGCCAAAGCCAATTTCGAGCGCCGGCAGAAGGAAGATCCCGCTTATCGGCAAGAGGTCGAGGCCACGCGGCTGGCCGCCTACAAGAGCATCAGTGAGTCTGAACTCGAAGAGGCCGCCAACGATGCCTGGGACAAGTATGGCGACAAGCTACGGCCCGGCGAGCCCGATCACTGGATGGAGAACACCTATCGTCCGCAGCTATCGGATTACGATAAAGAGAATATGCAGCCACTGGCATCGGCCTATGTGAGCTGGCTGACCGGCAATCCCCTGCTGATCTATCTCAATAGCCGCTTCGATGATGCGAACGTCGAGTCGGGTATCAATTTCGTCTCCGTGATCTCTTTCGTACTGCTGGGTACCCAAAGCTACGCGCCTGCGTTCAAACAGTATGTCGAATGGCTGTCGGCGAGCGAGATCGACAATAGCAACCTGCTGCTGAGAGGCATGTGCCTCAATCAGCAGGCCCTGGTCGAACAGATCATGGCAGCGAGCGATGTCGATTTCGGTGCCAAACCCAACAACCCTGCCACCTTACCTTGGGGGCCATTGATTGCCGCTTATCTTGGGCTGACGGAAGATTACCCCGACGAAGTTTCCTCACCCGCCAGAATGCTCGGCCATGTGCTGGGGCCGATGCAAAGTGTCGTGGCAAAAGCACAGAACCCGATGCCACTTCTGCTCACCTTGGGGATGATCTCGGGAAGCTCGGTTCAGATCACCCAAGTCAGCGTGACGTTCGAGGAAGCCCTATCCCGAACGCGCGAGCCGCTCAAGTTGATCCACCCCGATTGGGGTGAGAGTGAGCTACATCAATTTCAGCAGAAGGTCCGGGTGGAAACGCGCTCGCTCATCGCGGTCAACGGGGAGCCCCCTGTGATGTTCGATATACGCCAGATAGACCTCACTCCACTCGAGGACTTTATGGCGGAAACGTCTTCGCCAGCCAGGGCAATAAGCCTGACAAGTCGAGAAAGGCTGGAGTTTTCGGCGGGTATCGTGGGCGTAGCGCTGGCTTATGTCAGCCTGAACGATCAGCTTGGCAAGATGAACAGCATTCTGGACGCGGGGCTTCGCGCTCAGGGGCGTTTGGCCGGAATGGGACTCGCTCTGGCCGGCGGTGCTGCTGAGCTTGTAGGTAAGACGCTAGAGCATGCACGAAAAGTGTTTGTCGCGTCGGATCATCTTCTGGCCGGGGCCAGCCGGTTTTTCCTGAGATGGGGAGCTCGCCTTGGCCTGGCCGGTGGTCTAATCCTCGGGTTTATGGATATCTGGGAGGGTGTTGAAAAAATCGGTGAAGATAAAGTGGTAATTGGTTCTCTGTACTTAACATCCGGAGCCTTTACTGTCAGCGCTGGTGTTGTTTTGTTTCTGGCAGGTATCGGTTCCGCCGCTTCTGCTGCCGGTGGTACCGGCATTCTCGCCACTCTGGCGATAACCCTGTGGTGGACTGGGTTAGTGCTGGGCCTTATTGCATTTGCTGCAGCAGCAAGTGCTCTGTGGTTTATAGAAGATGATTTGCAGGAATGGCTTGCTGAATGTGCCTTTGGTGAGCGTGGCAGTCTGGGATTGGGTAGTGCTAAATTGGAATCCGAGTTGAAGCAGCTTGAAGGAATAACTCACAAGGAAAAGTGATATGCGATCCAAGAATGCCAAGGATATTTATAATCTGATTATAAAGGCCAATTGGGGCTTTTCAAGTACAATGTCCAGGTTGAGAGGGCTTGGGGGTAAGGTACAGCTTTTAGATAAAAGATGCGCGACAAAAGGCTGTGAAAAACCGCTGTTCAATGACTCGGTGATATCCAGTAGCTCCGCTTATATCGAAATTGTTGATTCTGGCAGTCGTTTGAGGGGGGGCGCGTCTTTTTTTGGGCTTATGGCCCTAGTGCCGATCGTAGTGGGCATGGGCGCATTGCTCTATGTTATTTTTTTTCACGGTGAGCGCCTTCCTCTAATTGTACATATTTTTGTATGGTTGGCGGTTTTAGTCTTCTTGTTTATAGCTGGGCCTTGCCTGAATACACTTGTGCGTTGGGATATGTTTCGCAAGACTCACTATCCTATGCGATTCAATCGCCGTGATCGCAAGGTCTACGCCTGGTCGCAGGATATGGGTGTCGTCACCATGAATTGGGACGATATTCAGTTTTACACTAGCGAAGCGACGAAGTCCCAGGATCGCCGAGGTATGTCGCGTGAGGAAATTCGCGGATACGTACGCGATCGCAACGGCAATATGCTTTATCACCTCGTCTTCTTCAAGTACGAAGGCTTCAAAGGTATGAAGGGCGTACTGGAAATCTGGGAGCTGGTGCGCCGCTATATGGAGGAACCTGACGGCTATATTCAGGCCTATCAGGTCGACCAGCGCTTGCTGGATCTGGATGGCAAACGTGAGAGTTTCATCCACTCGTTGATCCAGGCCACGCAGGTAATTGCAGACAGCCGCATTCTACAGGTGATTCTTGCAATGGCGATTACTTGGACAGGCACAGGCCGGCTCATCGCAAAGTGGACCTGCCGCGTGCCGCGTTGGCCTGAGTGGGTCGAGGAGAAATGCCGGGTCGCACCGGACGATCCCTACGTACGCAATCGTCAAACCGAGCCTCCGCTTAGCACCAAGGAAATTCTCTGGCCGCTGTTCTGCTATCTGCTTGGCTGGGCAGAGGTGCTAACGATCCTGTACTTCTGCTTCCGGGGATATTTTTAATTCTCTGGGGCGACAGCGGCGAGCGGCGCCCAACTGACGCAGCCTGTCAGCACCCGCTCTGAATCTGATCGGAGCGGGTTCGATAGTGGGCGTATGTTTCTTTTTTCGTGCCACCGGTGCCCTCAAACGCTCTCTCGTTCCACCAGCCTCACCCCCAGGTCCAGACGTTTCTCCGCCTCCGGGAGTTCGCTGGCGAGACTGGCCAGTAGCAGCCGGGCGGTGTGCTGGCCGATCTCACGGCGTGGCGGTTCGATGGTGGTGAGCGGGGGGACGGTGCTGGTGGTGAAGTCCAGGTTGCCGAAGCCGGCAAGGGCGATGCGGCCAGGAATATCCCACTTCTGTCGCTGGCACTCGCACAGCACGCCGAGCGCCACCATGTCGTTGGAACAGGCAATGGCTTCGATCTCCGGATGATCCTGCATCAGCGCTCGAGTCAGCCGCCCGGTCTCCTCGGCGTGGCTGCGTCCGCTCAGCTCCCGCAGTTTGACCGTCCCGCCGGCGGCTTCCACTGTCTCTCGAAAGCCGTGGTAGCGATCCCGCGCACGCACGTCGCGCTGGAAGTTGGTGCTGACGAACGCCATCCGTCGGCGTCCCTGCCGCAGCATGTGCTCGGCCACCAGGCGGCCACAGGTGTGGTGAGAGAATCCCACCACCATGTCCAGCCCCGGCTGGCCGTAGTCCCACATCTCGACGATGGGCGTATCGTTGTTGGCCAGCACCGATAGCGACTTGCGGGTGTGCAGGAAGCCGGTCAGCACCAGGCCGGCGGGGTTCCAGCTCAGAATCGAGCGAATCAGCTCCTCTTCCCGCGAGTCGTCGAATTCGGTGTTGCCGATCAGCAGTTGATAACCGGCGCTTCGCAGATGGCGCTCGAGGGTTTCCAGCGTCTCCGAGAAGAACGAGTTGGTGATGGTGGGCACCAGCACGCCGATCACGTTGGAGCGCGACGATGCCAGCCCGCCGGCCATGGTGTTGGGCAGGTAGCCCAGCCGGTCGATGGCCGCCTGGATCTTCTCGGCGCGCCCAGGGGAGACCTCGTCCGGACGACGTAGATAGAGTGACACCGTGCTTGGTGACACGTCTGCCAGTCTGGCGACCTCCCCCATGGTGACGCGCTGCGAACCGCGTCGTCGTCGTTTGGCCAAGATTCCGTTACCTCGTCTCCGACCCCGCGCTCGGGTCGAATCAGCCGATGAATTTTTCTTCGTTCCCCTTTGGGGCCCACACGCTAGGCACTGTCTGAAAACTGACTGCGCTCGCCCATACGGCGTTGAAAATCGGCTGGTGCGTCAGCTTGGTCAAGAGGCTCATTTACACCGCGTAAACTGGAGCGCCAGCCCGGTCCGTTTTCATCGATTTTTGCCTTAGCTACGCGCCCCGGTCTGGCCTTCGCTCGTCGACTTTTCAGACAGCGCCTAGTGTAACGGGTCTGGTGCAACGCTTCGTGAAAGGAAAGCGCTGCGCCCGGACCATGACTTGGGTCGGAGCCTACGACGAATGGACGATGTCGACGCGTTGTTAGCGTCCATTCGTAGCGCTACGATTTTAGGTCATGTCGAAAATGAATTCTCCTGAATGGTCGCGAATGAGACCAATTATCTAACGGCAGCGCTGGTTTCGGTTTTTTTCGCAGCGCTACGAAATGGAGCCAACCATGAAGTCACTGCGTTATTCCCTGGCCGCCCTGGCCCTGATCGGCACCTCTCACGCGGCCGTGGCGGCCGACAATCTGGAGATCATCGTGCCGTTCGCGGCAGGTGGCGCTACCGATATCATCGCCCGCAGCTTCGAGCCGACCTTTTCGCAACAGCTGGGCGTCACGTCGGTGGTGCGCAATGTCGCCGGTGCCAGTGCCACGGTGGGCACGGCGGAGGTCGCCAACAGCGAGGGCAACCCCAATATCATCGGCTACGAGCCTGCCGGTGCGCTGTCGATCCAGCCCTCGCTGAAGAAGTTGCCCTACGGTCCGGACAGCTTCACTTACGTCTGCCGCACCGTTTCCAACCCGATGTTCCTGATGGTCTCGAAGTCCTCCGATATCACCTCGTTCCAGCAGCTGGTGGAGAAATCCCAGGACCAGCCGTTCCTCTATGGCTCCTCCGGTCCGGGGACGCTGCCGCATCTCGCCATGGCGGCGACCGTGGTCAACAGTGATCTCAAGGCCGAACACGTGCCTTACAGCGGCTCGGGTCCGGCGATGAACGCGCTGGCCGGCAACGAGATCCAGATCATGGCGGATACCGAAACCATCCTCGAGAACTACGATCTGCGCCCGCTGGCGGTATTCGCCGATCACCGCGTCGCGGGTTATGAAGACGTGCCGACGATCGAAGAGCTCGGCCTGCCGGCGCTGGATTTCTCGGTCTGGCAGGGCGTCGTCGCGCCCAAGGGCATCTCGGACGAGCGTGCCAAGCAGTACGCCGAGGCGTGCAAGGCCACGGTCGAATCGGACAAGTTCAAAGCCTTTGCCGACAAGGCCAAGGCGAACATCGCCTATCTTGGGCCGGATGATTTCAAGGCATTCGTTCAGAAGCGCTTCGAGGCCAACAAGCAGGTGCTCGAGGATGCCGGGTTGATGCCGTAATCCGTCCACCCATCACCAGGAGTCGCGATCCATGTTGGCAACCTTGATGCATCCTCGGGTCCTGACCGCACTGGCGCTGCTGGTGGCCGGCGCAGGGCTCTCGATCACCGCCTGGCAGGGGCCCGAGAGCGCCATGCTGGTACCGCGTATCGTGCTCACGATCTGGTGTGTGATGGCCCTGGCGATATTGATTGGCGAGCTGATTCACCCAGCACCGAGGCAACGCAAGACGCAGGCGCTAAGGGCGCGCTCGCCGCTACCGCTGCTGATGGCGGCGGTGCTGATCGCGGCGGTGGCCACGGCGAGTCTCGGCTTCCTGATCCCGGTGCTGCCGCTGGTGGCGCTGACGCTATGGCTGTTTCGAATCCGGCGGCCGTTGCCACTGTTGCTGGGAACCGTCGTGATCGGTGGCGGGCTGTGGTTCCTGTTCCATCATGTGCTGCTGATTCGCCTGCCGGCGCTGTTGACGAGTGGTCTGGTTTGACGAAGGGGAATCTGAGATGGACGTGATCCTGGCAGCGGCCGGTGACGCCTTCACCTGGCAGGCGCTGCTCGCCATCGTGATCGGCACCTGGGCCGGTATCATCATCGGCGGGCTGCCCGGGCTGGGCTCGGTGGTGGGCTTGACGATCTTTCTGCCGTTCACCTTCGGCATGGATGTCATCACCAGCATGGCGCTGTTGATCGGTGTCTACTGCGGTTCGGTCTACGGCGGTTCGATCACCGCGATTCTGATCAATACGCCCGGCACGCCGCAGTCGGCGGCGACGACATTCGACGGCTATCCGATGACCCAGCAGGGCCGGGTCGACGAAGCACTCGGCTGGGCGACCTTCGCCTCGTTCTTCGGCGGCGTGTTCTCCTGCGTGCTGCTGATCTTCTGCGCCCCGCAACTGGCCAAGTTTGCGGTCAACTTCGGCTCTATCGAGGTTTTCGCACTGGTTTGCCTGGCGATGCTCTGCATCGTCGGGATCTCACGCGGCAGCCTGCTCAAGGGCCTTGTCTGCGGGATGATGGGCTTCTTCTTCTCGACGGTCGGCAGCGATCCCATCACCGGCGCCGACCGCTTCACCTTCGGCTCCTATGCGCTCAGCTCCGGGCTGGATCTGATTCCCGTGGTGGTGGGCGCCTTCGCGCTGTCGGAAGTCTTCGTGCGTTTCTCCGCACGGGACGAGGAGGCCACCATCATCCCGGAGGCACGGCTGCGCTTTCCCGGCCTGCGCGAGATCGGCCGACGCCTGATCGAACTGGTACGCGGCTCTTTCATCGGCAGTTTCGTCGGCGCCTTGCCGGGTACCGGCGCAGCCGCGGCGGCCTTCATCAGCTATGCCGCGGCGCAGAAGCTGTCGCCGCGGCGGGCCAATCTGGGCAAGGGTGAGCCGGACGGCATCATCGCCTCGGAATCTTCCAACAATGCGGTGACCGGCAGTGCCTTCATTCCCACCCTGGCGCTGGGCATCCCCGGCGATGTGGTCACGGCGATGATGATGGGCGCCATGGTGATCCACGGCATCACCCCGGGGGTGCGGCTGATGCAGGACCAGGCGCAGACGGTCTACGCGCTGTTCGTGGTGCTGATCATCGTCAACGTCGCCATGCTGGTTCTGAGCAAGCCCTCCATCGGCCTGTTCCGCTATCTGTTCAAGCTGCCGCTGGGCTTCGTCATGGGCGGCATCGTGATGTTCAGCTTCATCGGTGCCGTGTCGGTACGTGGCAATCCGCTGGACCTGGTGGTCGCGGCGCTGACCGGCATTCTCGCCTATGTGCTGCGCCGCGGCGGCTATCCGCTGGCACCGCTGGTGATCGGCATGGTTCTGGGGCCGGCGCTGGAGAGTTCGCTGCGCCGGGGGCTGTTGATCTCGCGGGGCGACTTCCTGTCGTTCTTCACCCATAGCGCTATCGCCACCACGCTGTTCGTGCTGATCGGGCTATTTCTGATCTGGACAGTGACGGCGGGCGTGCTCGAGTGGCGGGCGAGAGTCGCGACTCGCCGCGAAGCTGCCTCCGCTCAACCCGTTTCCGAATAAGGGATCATGCATGAAGATCACCGATATCAAGACTCACGTTCTCTCCGCGCCGCTGGAGCAGCCGTTCTCGTTCTCCCAGGGCTGGGTGCATCAGCGCACCGCCATGCTGGTGGAGGTTCACACCGAGGATGGCCTTGTTGGCTGGGGCGAATGCGTCAACCACGGCCTGCAGCCGCCGCAGGTCGCCCAGGCGATGGTCGAGTATGCGCTCAAGCCGTTGGTGATCGGACGCTCGGTCTTCGAGCGCGAAGTGCTGTGGGAGACGATGTACAACCACTCCCGCCCCTACGGTCAGAAGGGCGTGGCGCTGTTCGGCATCGCCGCCATCGACACCGCGCTGTGGGATCTGGCCGGCAAGGCGCTGGGCCAGCCGATCCATCGCTTGATGGGGGGCGCGTTCCGCCATCAGATACGCCCCTACGCCACCGGCTTCTATCGTCGCGAAGGCGGCAACTATCCCGAGGAAGTGGTCGAGGAGGCGCTGCGTCATCAGGCCAACGGCTACCGCGCGATGAAGATCAAGACCGGCTTCGGCATCGAGGCGGACTTACGCGATATGCGCGCGGTGCGCGAGGCCGTGGGCGATGAGATCGCGCTGATGATGGACGCCAACTGCGCCTACAGCGTGCCGGCGGCACGGCGCATCTTGATGGAGCTGGAGGAGACCCGGGTTCACCTGTTCGAGGAGCCGCTGAGCCCGGAGAACCGCCACGGCTATCGCGAGCTCAAGGGCGTTTCGCGTACCTGGATCGCCGCCGGCGAGAACGAGTACTCCAAGATCGGCTACCGGGACTGGATCAGCGAAGGCGCGTTGGACGTGATTCAGCCCGATATCGGCGCCGCCGGTGGGCTGACCGAATGCCGCAAGATCGCCGCCTTGGCCCAGGCCTTTCACGTGCCGGTGATGCCGCACGTCTGGGGCACCGGTATCGGTCTGGCGGCGGCTGTGCAGCTGATCGCCACCTTGCCGCCGCAGCCGCTCTCGCTCACCCCCGACGAACCGATGCTCGAATATGACCAGTCGGCGCATCCGTTCCGTCAGGAGCTGATTGGCGGCGAGTTCCAGCTCAACGCCAGCGGCTGCGTCGAGGTGCTCGACAAGTCTGGTCTGGGGATCGAGATCGATCGCGCGGTCATCGATCACTACACCATTCGCTGAGTCGTGCCCCAGGAGAGCTTCATGAGTCGGAATCGTAAAATCTTGCTGCTGGGCGTCGACGGGTTGATCCCCGAGCTGGTCGAGCGCTTCTGCGCCGAAGGTGTGCTGCCGAATATTCAGCGCCTGCGCGACGAAGGGGGCTCGACGCGGCTGCTGCCCTATCTTTCGACCTGGGGCGACACCAACTTCGTCAGCTTTCTCACCGGCCAGGCGCCCGGCACCAGTTGGGTCGGCCAGCGCCAGCCGCCTAGCGGCACCGCACACCTGCTGGAGCTGATGCGCGACGCCGACCAGCGTGCGGCGCTGGTGCATTTTCCGGAAAGCCTGGTGCCCGCGGACGAGCGCGATCTCTGCTTCGCCCCGTTCTGGAGCGGTAGTGGTCCCGCGCCGATGGAGCTGGCGCCGGCTTGCCTGCACAGCACTGATCTCGACCGGTGGACTTCGACGCCGTCGAGCGAGGCGCTGGGTTGGCCGCCCACCGGCACGCTGGCCCATCATCAGAAGCACAATCGTTTTGCCATCGAGCGCAAGGATGACGGTTTCGTCGCTTTGATCCCTGCGCATCGTGACGAGCCGGTGCCGGTAACGTTGCGTCTCGACGGCGGGCGGCTTCGACTCCAGCTGGCGCGGGCCGAAGCGAGCCTCAGCGTCGGCGAATGGAGCGACTGGCTTCCGCTGGCGGACGAGCACGCCCTCGAAGGCAAGCCGGCGGCGGTGCGCTTCAAGCTGCTCGATCTCGATGTCGCCAACGGCAAGATCGACCTGCTGCAGTCCCAGATCACCGCCCCGGAAGGCAGCAGCGGCAGGCCGGGCTTGGCGCGCCGACTGATCGAGCGCCACGGCCCGTTCATCTCCAAGTGGGCGGTCTCCGCCGACCCCGATACCCGCTACTTCGAGACCAGCTTCGAAGAGGGGCGCTACCAGCTCGAATGGCTGGTCGACAGCGCGCTGACGCTGCTGGGGGACGAGGGATTTTCGCTCTTCGCCACTGTCTTCCGGCTCAACGACGAGACCCATCACACCTGTCTCGCCCAGTGCGATCCCGAATCCAAGTTCTACACCGCCAGCGATCACGCGCGTTATCTCGAGGTGATCCGGCACTCGTATCGCATTCTCGACGCCGCCGTGGGGCGGGCCCTGGCCGGCTGCGATGAAGACACCACGCTGGTGCTCGCCTCCGATCACGGTGACGTGCCTAATTCACACCTCTGTGATATCCACAGGCGGTTGGCGGCATTCGACCTGTGCACGATCAATGGCGAGGGCAAGCCTGATGTGGCCACGAGTCAGGCTTTCCTCAAGGACGAGCGTGGTGGGCTGGAGATATTCATCAATCGCGACCTCGTGCCGAGTGGCGAGATCGATCGCGTGCAGACGCGCATCCTCAAGGCGTTGACCACCTGGTATGTCGACACGCCGGACGGCGAGCGCAACGTGGTCGCGCTGGCGCTCAAGAGGCAGGATGCCAGCCCGCTCGGCTACTGGGGCGAGCGGATGGGCGACGTGCTCTTCGCCTATGCCCCCGGTTTCGTCTGGGGCACCAACCAGCGGGGCGATACCGTCGCCGAACTCGTTACCCCGGGGGCCAACCACGGCCCGCAGGTGCCAACGGCCAGCACTGGGTTTGCCTCCAATCACGGTATCGCGTTTTTTCACGGCGCCGCCATTCGATCAGGAGTCGAACTGCCGTTCGATACCGCTCGCGGCATCCAGCGTATGGACAGCGCCGGCGCCACCTTCGCCCGGCTACTGGGACTCTCCACCGATTCGCTGGAGGGGAAGGTGCTGGAGGGGATGCTCGAGTCCGCGCGATGCGATCGGGGTTGAACCTGCCCGGTATAGCCGTAGTGGGTCGCGCACAACCGTGAGAGGCGCAGTACCAGCGGCTCTTCCTGATAGGCGCTGGCCGGCCAGCGCCTGCTGGCGCTGGAGAGCAAACGTGGGAGTGTCATCCACACGTTGATCCAGGCCACGCAGGGGCTTGCCGATAGCCGAGAAGATCCATCTCGGCCTCCGCGACCTGATCCACCAGACCACCAGTACCGTCCGTGTGAACCCTTGGCTTTACCCCACCGGATAGGAAGGGGCGTCGAGCGACCTGGCGGCCATAGCTGTGGCGTTTGCTGGGTGATTCGGGATGATATGGCTCCTCCTCTCTCATTATTAGCATAGAAAGCCTCAATCGACTGCATCTCTAAGCTGCTGTGTTTATATCGGCGAGTGCCAAGTTTGTTTGGGTCGGTGGAGTACGAGAGTCGACGGATGCTTATTTTCTTAAATAAACTTTTGGTTGCTGGCCGAGGTGAGGCTGATAATATTTCTCATCGACTTGATTGAACTCAATCTTTGTTCTGAGGGAGAAAGAGGTGAAAACGGTTTTTCTGGGGTTGGCGATTACTTTCCTCTGGTGGTTGGGGTTGATCAATGGTCTCTACATGCGGCCTGGTGAGCCAGTGCCGGACGTCTTGATCTATTTGACCGGGGCCTCTTGGCTAATCGCTCTGCTGGGCGCGCTGATGCTGTGGAGCGGCAAGCACAAGCCAGGGTTCATCCTCGTGATCATTGGCTCTATCTGCTTCGTCCCTCTGGGGCTCGTGACCGTCTACGGAGCACGCCGCGCCAATAGAAAGAGTGATGAGGCCTCGCTCGAAGAGCGGCGTGCACTAGCCGAAAAAAGCTCACGCTGAAACGCATTTGGATATCGAGGTAAGTGACGTGTCGACGATTTCACAAGGGCAGGAGTTTTACGCCAAAACACAAGCGCGCCTGATGCTGGGTGTCGGTGGTACTGCCCTGGCGCTTGGCTTGTTTATGCTGCTGAGTGTTCCCTCGGCGCCCGTGGGTATCATCGGGATGGGAGGGCTCATGCTGGGTATGGGGTGTTGGTTTCACTTCTCCCCTGTCGTTCGTATCGGGGCAGATCATCTCGTGTTCCAACCGGCCCCTTTGGCTCGTGCTCGAACGGTTCTCGATAGCGAAGTGGAGCGTGTCGAACGTAAGAAGAAGGTACTCTTGGTGCATTATCGTCGGCACGACGACAAGCCAGACAAGTCGCCCAGAAAGTTGGCGTTTGCCATGAATATGTTGACGGCCGATGATCGAGAGGCATTATTGGGCGCGGTGGAGACTCGCTTTGAGATCGTCCCGGTCGCTAAGTGATATTCGTGGAAAGCGCTTGCATTGATATTCGGTTCCTTTAGCGCATCATCTTCTTGCTGGCTTCGGCTCTGTTTTGGCGACTCGACATCATGTATCAAGTTCTGGGTGGTCTCAATGTGGAAGCTTTCATGGGGTCTCCGCTTGGTCGGGGCCGGGTCCTGGGAGGCATGAGACCCGCGTGGCGCAAAGTGGTGTGCCTACTGGCCATGGCGCTCATGAGTGCCTGCGCCTCCTTGAATGCGTATGCGGTAGAGAGAATCACCCGTTTCGCGAGCGATGTCGTCGTTCAGCCTTCGGGGAACATGATTGTCACAGAGACGCTCGATGTGCTGTCTCATGGTTACCATATTCGTCATGGTATCTATCGAGACTTTCCCGTAACCAATCGTATCAGCGGTGTCGTTCATCGCGTAGGGTTCGATGTCATCTCTGCGAGGCTGGATGGTGAACCGGTGCAGACCAGGCAGGTTCGAAAAGGCGACTATGTACGTCTCTATCTGGGGAGTGCGAATGTCGATATCGCTCCGGGGCCCCATCGTTTCGTTCTGCGTTATCGCACCAATCGCCAAATCCGTTTCTTTAAAATGCACGATGAACTCTACTGGAACGTGACAGGCAATCGCTGGAAGTTCCCCATTGAACAGGCAGTTTCTACCGTTCATTTCCCCGATGGTGCCGGCGTGGAGGGAGTCAAGACCTATACCGGCTCCTATGGTCAGCGCGGGCATGCAGCTGACTCCGTGGTCAGTGATGATGGGACGCGTGTGGTCACGCACACGAGCGCGCCATTGCAGCCCGGAGAGGGTGTGACGATTGCGGTAGCCTTCCGTAAAGGGGTGGTCAGCAAGCCGACCACGATCGATCAATTGATTTGGTATGTAACCGAGCGCCCGAGCAATACGGTGGCTTTCTTGGGCTTGCTGTTAGTATTGGCCAGTTACTGGGTGATGCTTCGTCGCGTAGGGCCACATGAGGAGCCGGAGCTGCCATCGGCGCCGTATTCTGGATCGCTGGGCAACCTATCTCCTGCACTGGCACATTGGATCGTTCACAACGGCGAGATACGTAATAAAGCACTAGTGAGTTCGATACTCAATCTCGGGGAAAAGGGTTATGTGACGGTGACGCAGTCTAGCGCAGAGTGGGTGCTGACGCGCACGGCTAAAACTGCCCAGAATCTGCCCGTAGAAGAAGCGGCGATCTTGGAGCACCTGGAAGCCAGGGACAATACCATCGAGGTATCCAAGAAAAACCGCAAGGATTTGCAGAGGCTGCGGACAGCCTTCAAAAGCGCGATGCGCAACGAACATGGCGAAGCGTTCTATCAGTCTCATGGTGGGCTGATGCTGTTAGGTGTCATTGTTGCCTATCTCGCTGTTTTCGTGCCCAATGTCATGACCACTGACCCCATGGACCCCACATCGCTTTGGGTCGGTCTCATCCCGCTCGGTGGGCTGATATTTGTTAGCGTCGTGGCGGGTGATATCGAGGTTCCCTATAGCACGAATCGCTACATGGCCAAGAGCCTCGGCGTCGCATTGCCGATATCTTGCGGGTGGTGGTTGATCTGGGGCTATGCCATGCACACGCTCGATCTTTTCCCGTTCATGGCGATGTTTTTCCTGCCCGTGGCTTTTTGGGCGTTTGTGAGAAAGCTAGGAAGAACCACACGACTCGGTAGAGAGCGTAAAGCAGAGATAGAGGGGCTCAAAGCCTACATGCTCAGCCATGTGGGAGAGGAGGCACCCCGCCTGGAGGCGGCGGAACTAAAGGCGTTATGGCCCTATGCCGTTGCACTGGATATGGAAAGCGAATTCCAGGCTGCGCAGGTGTCGATACCCGAGCTCTCCGATCATGACGAAGCCTCATTCAGGCAACCGATCTTTCCCTGGTGGCTTTATCACTCCTCAGCAGCGGGCAGCACGGGGTCGATCGTCGATGCCTGCAGTTCCATGAACTCTACGTTCACCGCCTGTAGCGCCTTCAATTCTTCTGGTTCGGGCTTCTCAGGTGGCGGTGGGTTCTCTGGAGGTGGCGGCGGTGGCGGTGGTGGTGGCGGCTGGTAAGTGCTCACCTGTGCCAATGCGCATGCCATTGCTGGGGGGCCTGCTACTGTCTGGAGACCCTGAATGACCTCGGTATCTGTTGATTCACCAGGCCCGTTGTGACGCGACGCGCATATGACAGGGCCGGTTCAGTGCCTGCCGCATGAGGAGTCTCATCGATGGATCACCACTCGACTCACGCGTCGTACCGGGAGCGTCTGATCGAGCATCTATTCATTGGCGAATTGCTCAAACACGCCTGGCTAGTGCGAGATCGTCGGCTCGAAATTGCGAGACCGGAGGTGGATAACAGCGGCTACGATCTGATCGCCGAGGAGCGGACCCTCGTGCGCCATCTGCAACTCAAGGCGTCGAAGCTGGATGCGCGCACCGCCAGGCAGAACGTGCATACCGCACTGGGTAGCTAGCCTTCGGGTGCAGTGGTCTGGATTTTGTTCGACGCCGATACGCTCGCGCTTGGGCCGTTTCTCTTCTTCGGAGGTCTGCCGGGCGAACCGCTACCCGATCTCTCGGCGTTCAGTATCGCGCGACAGACCAAGGGCAATGCCGCGGGCGTCAAGGCCGAGCGTCCCGCCATCCGCAGCGTCCCCAAAGGTCAGTTCACTCGCTATGACAGCGCCATCGAGGTGTACGAGGCGCTGTTCGGCGCATTCTGAACGTCGTTATTCCCACCTTCGTTTCACACGCCAATCCTGCTACCCGCGCTACGTGTTTGCCTGCGCCGCCAGCAAGGCGTCGATCTCGCTGCCCACCGGTGCCGTGGCCGGGCCATGCCGGCTGACCGCGATTGCCGCCGCGGCATTGGCACGGCGTGCCGCCTCGTCGGGCGTCTGGCCGCGGCTGAGCGCCGCCAGCAGGACGCCGGTATGGGCATCGCCGGCGCCATTGGTATCGACGGCGTGGGTGACGAACCCAGCCACGTGGCGTGGCTGGCCATCCGCCAGCAGATGACATCCCCGTGGCCCATCGCGGACCACGATCAGCGGCGCGCGGGTTCGCGTGGGCAGTGCGCGTAGCGCGTCCGCTATCGAGTCGGTGGCGGTCAGCGTCTGAGCTTCCTCGGCGTTGCAGCTGAGCAGGGTGGTCCGGCGCAGGATCTCGTCCAGCCTTTGCGGGCAGAGTGCTCCGATCATCGGGCCGGGGTCGAACGCGACCGAGAGCGGCCCGGGCTGTTTGCCCAGCCAGTCGATCAGCGTATCGGCCGCGGTCTCATGCAGCAGCGTATAGCCGCTCACCAGAACGTGATCCTCGGGCATCGGGTCGAGCCGGTGCAGCACTTCGCGGCTGCCGATCTCCGCGCCGAGATGGGTGATGAAGGTGCGCTCCGCGGCCTGGTCCACCAGCGCCACGCAGAAGCCGGTATCGCGCTCTTCATCCATCGGCGCCAGCCAGTCGATCTGCTCACGGTGCATGGCTTCACGCGCCATGTCGCCGAACTGCCCCCGGCCATGGCCGCCGGCGTAGACGACGGTCATGCCGTCCCGGCTCGCGGCGGCCATGACGTTGAAACCGCCGCCCACCTCGAAGCTGGCATCCATGGCCAGGGTGTCGCCGCCGGGGGCCGGTAACCGCTCGATCGGCATCACCAGGTCGACGATCACCTGGCCGGTATGGATCAGACGGGCGGCGCTCACCGTGCCACCGCCAGCGCCGTATGCCGCGCACCGCCCATCATCAGGTAGCTGCCGGCGGCCACCACGAAGGTGGCGATCCAGCCCAGCCCGTTGCGCCCCAGCCAGCTGTCGGCCAGCACGCCAGTGAACCAGACATGCCCGCTGATGCCGATGCTGGTGAAGCAGAAGCCGATCACGATCGCCAGCGCCCAGCTGGTGAAGGCGCGCCATTCGACACCGCCGTGATACCAGTAGGCGCTGGTCGGGCTGACGTCGAGCAGATCCGGACCCGAGAAGTGGTGGCGATGGATCAGATCCACCAGGAATACACCGACCCAGGCGGTGATGGGCACGGCCAGCAGGCTGATGAAGGAGATGAACGGGCCATAGAAGTCGCCGGCGATCAGCATGAAGTAGATGGAGCCGGCGAAGATCGCCACGACATCCACCACCACGGCGTAGACCCGCTTCACGCGCAGCCCCAGGGTCAGGGTGGTGAGCCCGGCGGAGTAGACCGACAGGTTGTTGGAGAGCAGCAGCCCGCCGAAGGCCGCCAGCAGATAGGGCACCGCCATCCAGTCGGGCAGCATGGCACGGATCGCCGCGATGGGATCGTTGGCCGAGGCCAGGTGACCGTCGCCGGCGGAGATCAGCCCGCCCAGGGTGATCAGCAGGACCAGCGGGATACCCGCACCGGCGGCCGCGGAGAGCACCAGCGACCCGCCCTTCACCCGGCCATGCTGGTAGCGGGACATATCGGCGCCGGCGTTGGCCCAGCCGATGCCGGTGCCGGCGGCGATGGTGCCGATGCCGATCAGCACGGCGCTGAGGGGCGCCGCCGGGGTATCGGCGACGGCCTGCCAGTCGATGGTCGCCATCAGGAACAGCGCGACCACGATGTTCAGCGCGCCGAAGCCCCAGGTCGCCCACTTCTGAATGACCAGCAGCGTGGCGTGGCCCAGTCCCGAGACCAGCAGGGTGCAGATCACGAACAGGGCGATGAACACCAGCGTCAGCAGAGGCATCGCGACCGCGCTGGGCGCCGTGCCGAACACGATCGCCGAGAGTGACAGCAGCGCATAGGCCGCGGTGGTGGTATTGACCGTCTCCCAGCCCAGTCGCGACATCAGCGAGACCAGCGTGGGGCCGACATTGCCCCGAACCCCGAAGATCGCACGGGAGAGGGTCAGACTGGGGGCGCGCCCACGCCGGCCGGCGATCGAGATCAACCCCACCACGGCAAACGAGCCGCCGGCGCCGATCACCGCGACGATGAACGCCTGCCAGATCGCCAGCTGCTGATAGACGACCAGGGTCGCGCCCAGCGGCAGGCCGAGAATGCTGATATTGGCGGCGAACCAGACCCAGAACAGCTGCAGCGGATGGCCGTGGCACTCCGCCTCCGGTGCCGGCTCGATCCCGCGTGTTTCCAGTTGTCCCGCTTTTGAGGCCGACGCATCGAGAGAGGCCATGGCGTTCATCCTATTGGTCCAGGGTGTGAGTGGTCCTGGGGATTGGTGGTGCTGGCAATTAGTGGTGCTGGCGATTAGTCGTGCTGGCTATGGCGCCGACGCAGCGCCAGCAATTGATCGACGAGGGGTTCCGGGTCGAAGTGGCTGACGCGCGCGACTTGCTCCACCAGTTTGGCGGGCAAGCCTTCGGGGCCGTGGCAGGCGCCGAGGATGGCGCCCAGCATGGCGGCGATGGTATCGGTGTCACCGCCGATGCCGGCAGCCAGGGTGAGCGCCGCCAGCGGCTCGTCGCCGGCGAGTTCGGCGAGGGCGAAGGTGGCGACCACCGACTCCTGGGAGGCGACCGAGGTGCCGATCAGATCATGGATCAGCGCGACGCCCGTCTCGTGGTCGCAGCCCCGGACCAACTGGCGCGCCCAGGCGATGCGCGCCGAGATCAGGCCGCCGGCACTCCAGTGCCCCCGCTGCTCGCCCAGCGCGGCCAGTTCATGACCGACACTCAGCGCCTGCGCCAGCGGTGCGCCCTCCAGGCCTGCCGAGATGGCCCCGGCGACGGCCGCGGCGCTGGCAATGCCCAGCGAGGTGTTGTGGGTCACCTGGCTGGCCTCGATCACCGCCTCGAGCAGCGTCTCGCGGGGTTCTGACGGGGTGGCGATGGCCACCGGGGTGATACGCATGGCGGCACCATTGGTGGTACCGAAGCGCCCGCTCTGCTCGGGGCCGACGCCCTCGGCGATCATCGCCAGGGCACGGTTGGTGGAGGGCCCCAGCAGATCCTGCGAGCCCCGAGCCTTCATATCGGCTTCCCAGGCAGTGAGGGCGCGGGCGAAGGCCAACGGCTCGATATGGCCGTGACCGCTGATCAGCAGTTCGGCCACCAGCACGGCCTGCTCGGTATCGTCGGTGATCGAGCCGGCGGGCATGTGGGGGGCGATGGGTTGATCCGCCGGCCCGTCGTGCAGGGTGTCGAGGGTGCCGAAGCGCTGGCGGATCTCGGCGCGGCTGAAGGATTGGGTCGGCATGCCCAGCGCATCGCCCAGGGCCAGGCCGTAAAAAGCGCCCAGCGCCCGACGGCGCAGGTCGGGCGCGGCAGAGGAGTCGGTCATGAATCGAAAGCCAGATGGAAGTGGAAGTGGGCCGGATCGAGCAGGCTGGTCACGTGCTCGACGAAACGATCCTGGGTATCCAGGGTTAGCCGCGTCGACTGCATGAACAGGGTGCCCGCCGGCCGCTCTAGCCTATCGGCCTGCTGCGCATCGAGGGCGGCCAGGCTCAGCCACTGCTCGCCGCGCGCCGCCACCAGCTCATGGGCGGCCAGGGTGTCGGTGATGGAGTCGTTGATCAGCCCGCGCTCGGGGAGCTGGGCCAGCTGGCCGCGTGCCGGTATCAGCGAGCGCTCCAGCGAGACGATCTCGCCCTCGGCCAGACGCCGGCGGCGCACGATCTCCACGAAGCGGGAGCAGTCGACGCGCTCGCCCAGGGCCGTCTCATCGACGCACTGGAGACTCAACAGCTCGGTGACGATACGCACCCCGGAGCGGGCCAGCGCGCGGGCCCAGCCCTGCTGCTGGTCGAGGGCGATGCCGTCGAAGGTGACGAAGGAGCCCACGCCGCTCTGGGTGGCGATGTACTGCTGGCGCTGAAGTTCCAGCAAGGCCTGGCGCAGCGTGCCGCGGCTGACGTTGAACTCGCTCGCCAGCTGGTGCTCGCCGGGCAGCTGATGGCCGGAGGACCATTCACCGCTGCGGATGCGGCGGCCCAGCTCATCGACGACGCGTTGCTTTTTATCAAATCGTACAGGTTTGCTCATGTACAAACTTGTACAGTCTCGGCGGACACTTGGCACTTAGACCTTCGTCGAGCGGGGCGCGATCGCGACGGGCCGACGCGACCTGCTACGCCGGCCGGCTCACCTCTCTCATTCTCACTCCCCACTCATCCTCACCTCACTCGTCGATCAGCCCGCCAGCCTCGCGAAACGGGTAGGGCCCGGCGTAGTCGCCGATCACCGCATGGTGGGTGGTCAGCACCCCGTCGCGCCACAGGTGCAGATGGTAGCCCGGCGGTTCCAGCACGAAGGCGGAGGCGCCGTCTTCGCGCAGGTCGAGGGCGACCTGGTGGGCGGTACTGGGGCAGCAACTGGCGAGGGTGCCGGCGAAGCGCTGGAAGATGGTGCGATGCACGTGCCCGCAGATGATGCGCTCCACATTGGGGTAATCGGCCACGATCGCGGCCATCTCGGCAGCGCCGGCCAGGCCGATGGCGTCCATGTGCGCGATGCCGGTGGCGAATGGCGGATGATGCATGAAGATCAGGGTCGGGCGTTCGGGCTGCTCGGCGAGCCGCGCGGCGAGCCAGTCGAGCCGCTCGGCGCAGAGCTCGCCGCGACTCTCGCCGGGAACCAGGGTATCGAGCCCGATCAGGCGCAGCGGGAAGTCTTCGACGACGTACTGGATGAAGGTCTGCTCCGGGCCGCCCAGGTAGTCGTGGGTCGGGAAGGCCGCGCGTAGCGCCTGGCGATCGTCGTGGTTGCCGGGGATCAGGTACCAGGGGATCTCCAGCGGCTGGAGTTGCTCGGCCAGCGTGGCGTACTCTTCCGGGCGGCCGAAATCGGTGGCATCGCCGCTGATCAGCACCACGTCCGGGCGCGGATCGAGGGCATTCAGCGCAGCCACCGCCGGGGTGAGATAACGGTCTGTCTCGACCACCCGGTACGCCTTCTGGCCGGGGCGGCGTAGATGCAGGTCGGTGATCTGGGCGATCAGCATGGCAGGGTCTCCTGGGCCGGCGGGGTAGGGATGAGGCTGATACCGACGCGCTCGCCCGGCTGCCAGCCGGCGCTGGCCGTGGCCAGGGCGGTGCAGCGCTGGCCGTCGTCGAGGCGTAGCTCGAAGCGCACGTGGCTGCCGAGGAAGAAGCGCGCCTCGATCCGCGCCTCGAGCCCGCTACCGGGGGCATCGAGACGAACCTCATGGGGGCGGAAGGTGAGCGTGTCGACGCCGTGGTGATGGCGCACCGCCTCGCCCTGCAGCCGGCACAGGGTGCCGAGGAAGTCGGCGACGAACGGCGAAGCCGGCTGGCGGTAGAGGGTTTCCGGGGTGCCGAGCTGCTCCAGGCGGCCGGCGGACATCACCGCCACGCGGTCGCCCAGCATCATCGCCTCCTCCTGATCGTGGGTGACGATCACGCAGGTGATCCCGAGCCGGCGCAGCAGCGCCGCGAGATCGACCCGTAACTGCTGGCGCAGGCGGGCATCCAGGGCGGTGAGTGGTTCGTCGAGCAGCAGCACCCGGGGCTCGATGGCGATCGCCCGGGCCAGCGCCACGCGTTGGCGCTGGCCGCCGGAGAGCTGATCGATCCGGCGTTCCGCCAGCGCCTCCAGCTCGACCAGCGCCAGCATCTCGCTGACCCGTCGTCTGCGGGTGGCGGCATCCACGCCGCGGATCTTCAGGCCGTAGCCGACGTTCCCCGCCACGCTCATGTTGGGAAACAGCGCATAGCCCTGGAAGACCACCCCGACCCCGCGCGCCTCTGGCGCCACCCGGGTGACGTCCGTATCGCCGAAGTCGATCCGGCTACCGTCGTCGGCCTGCTCCAGCCCGCAGATCATGCGCAGCAGGGTGGTCTTGCCGCAGCCCGAGGGGCCGAGCAGTGCCAGTGTCTCCCCGGCCTGTACCTCCAGATCGAGCGGTTCGAGCGCGCGGGTGCCGTCCGGCCAGGTCTTGGCGCAGCGGGTCAGACGAATCGCCAGCGCCGTGGCGGTCGGCGTCTTGGCGGTGCTGGGGTGGGGCGGTGCGCCGGTCGTGCCGGACGCCACCGAGCGGGCGGGCGTTGCGATGTTCATGTCGAGGCTCCGAGGGCGAGGCCGCCGCTGCGGGTCGAGCGCGCGGCGAACCACTGCAGGCCGATCATCAGCGGCAGCAGCATCAGCAGGAAAACGAGGGTATAGGCGGAGGCGACTTCGAGCCGCATCGAGGCGTAGCTGTCGGCCAGCCCCACCGGCAGGGTCTTGGTCAGCGGCGTGTGCAGCAGCCAGGTCAGGTTGAACTCGCCGATGGATAGCGTCACCACGGTCAGCGCCCCGGTGACGATGCCGCTTCTGGCAGCCGGCACCACGATGTCGAAGAAGCGCTGGCGGTGGCTGGCGCCGAGGGTCGCCGCGGCCTCGTCCAGGGTGCGCAGATCGCTACCCTGCATGCCGGCCCGGGCGGCGCGCACCATGAACGGCAGGGTGAACAGCACATGGCCGATGACGATGAAGGCGACGCTGCTGCGCAGCCAGCCGACGCTGCCCCAGGAGACGATCAGCGCCAGCGCCGTGGCCAGCCCCGGCACCGCCACCGGCAGGGTCAGCAGCTCCTCCAGCAGGCGGGCCAGGCGGCCGGGGTAGAGGGTCAGCACCCAGGCGGCGGGTACCCCGATAGCCAGCGTCACGCCGAGGGTGATCAGTGCCACGGCGTAGGAGCGCCAGATCGTATCGGCGTAGAGCTCCCACACCTGGGCGACCCACTTGAGCGTCAGGCCGCTGTCGAGACCGACGAAATAGTTGCGGGTCAGCCCCGCGCTGACCGAGAGCAGTACCGGGCCGATCAGAAAGGCGGTGACGGCGAGCGTCACTGCCAGGCCCAGCCGGGTGTCGAAACGCGAATGCGTCATGGGTGAACTCCTGCGCTCATCTCAGCGCCCGTGCGCCGCGCGGCCGGCAAATGCATTGGCGGCGTAGAGCACCGCCCAGGTGGCCAGCCCCAGTACCACGGAGAGCGCCGCTGCGACCGGGATATTGGCGTAGTGGGTGAACTCGTCGTAGATGGTGATCGGCAGCACGTCGATCCGGGTGCCGAGGGTGAAGACCGTGCCGAAGGCGCCCATGGCGGTAGCGAAGCACATCGCCCCGGCGGCAGTGAGCGCGCTGGAGAGCGCCGGCAGCTCGATATCGACGAACCGGCGCCACGGCCGAGCCCCGAGGGTCTGCGCCGCTTCCAGCCACTGCTTGTCGATGCCTTCCACCGCTGCCATCAGCACGCCGATGGTGCGCGGCAGCAGAAAGTAGAGATAACCGATGAACAGCCCGGCCATGCCGTAGGCGAGCACCGTCGGCTCGCCGGTGAGTGCCCGCGAAAGCGTATTGAGCACCCCCTGACGGCCCGTGGTCAGGATCACCAGAAAGCCCACCACCACGCCGGGGAAGGCGAGCGGAAAGAGCAGCAGCGCCATCAGCGCCCGGCGCCCGGGGAAGTGCGGATGCCGGGCCAGAAAGCGGCTGACCGGCAGCGCGATGGCCAGGGTGGCGAGGGTCGCCCCCAGTGACAGCGCCACCGTATTGGCCAGGCTCTGCCAGTAGCGCGGCTGGGTCACCACCAGCCAGTAGGCCGAGCTCTCCATGCCCTGGGGCGTGGCCGCCCCCAGCCCGGCCAGCTTGGCCATCGGCAGCAGCCAGAAGGCGATGAACAGCGTGGCGGCGGGTATGGCGATGGGCAGCCAGGCGCGGCGCCCCGCCAGCGCCGCCCGGCGACCGCCCCGCGAAGTGAGCGGGGCGGCCCGGTGCGGGGCCGCCATCATCAATTCACCTCGTCGGCGTAGCGCTGGGCGAAGGCGCGCTGCGCCGCCGCCATCTGGGTGTAGTCGACGGTACCGGCGCGGGCGTAGTCGCTGGCCGGGAGGAACTTGCTCTGGGCTTCCTGCGAGATCGCTTCCGGGCGTACCGGGCGCAGGTAGGCGTTGGCCCAGATCGCCTGACCCTTGTCGGAGAGCACATAGTCGAGCACCTTCTTGGCCGCCGCGGGGTTCGGGTCATTGGCCACCAGGCTCATCACGTAGGGCACGCTGATGGTGCCCTCCTGCGGAATCACGAAGCGCACATTGGCGTGGTCCTGGTAGCGCGCGCGATAGGCGTTGAAGTCGTAGTCGAGCAGGATCGGAATCTCGCCGGAGAGCACCCGGGCGTAGGCGGTCTGCTTGGGCACGATGGGGCTGTTGGCCTGCAGCTTCTGGAACCACTCGATGGCCGGGGTGAAGTCGTCGAGTGTGCCGCCCAGGGCGCGGTTGACGGCGACCGCACCGACATAGCCGACGAACGCCGAACCGGGGTCGAGATAGCCGACCATGGTGCGGTACTCGGGCTTGAGCAGGTCGCTCCACGACTGCGGCACCGGCAGGCCGTGCAGCGCATCGACGTTGACCATGAAGCCCAGGGTGCCGGAGTGGATCGCGAACCACTTGCCGTCCGGGTCCTTGAGATCGGCAGGGATCGCATCCCAGTGGGCCGGCTTGTAGGGCTGTACCAGCCCCTGTTTGGCGGCCTGGATACCGAAGGTGACGCCGTAATAGACCACGTCCGCCACCGGGTTGTTCTTCTCCGCCACCAGCGAGGCCAGCGACTGGCCGGAGTTCTTGTTGTCCTGGGGGACATGGACGCCGGTATCGGCCTCGATGGCCTTCAACTGGGTGCCCCAGTCGGCCCACTCCGGCGGGCAGTTGTAGCAGATCGCGGTATCGTCGGTGGCGTGAACCGGCAGCGAGGCCAGGGTCACGGTGGTCATGCCCAGCGCCAGACAGGCAGCGCGCAGTGTCTTGTTCAGCATCTCAGGGTCCTCGAGTGCCGCGGGGGCGGCGTGGGTGAAATCGCATGGCGAGTGGGAAACTTCATGGCGAGCCCGGCGCGGTGATGGTGCCGCCATCGAACAACCAGTGGGGCAGGCGCCGCGAACGGCTGGGGCGCCCGGCGAGTGCGGCCAGCAGCTCGCGGCAGGCGTGTTTGCCGATATCGGTACTGGGCTGATGCACGCTGGCCAGTGATGGCACCATCAGCGCGCCGAAATCCATGCCGTCGAAGCCGCACACCGAGAGGTCGTCGGGCACGCGCAGACCCAGGGTGGCCAGCTCGGCGATCACCGCGGCGGCGAGCAGATCATTGGAGCAGAACAGCGCGCTCGGTGGCTGCGGGGCAGCGAGCAACTCCTTGAGTCGGCCGCGGTCGGCGGCGGTGTGGCGTGACATCGAGACGTGGATCGGGGGCGGCAGCCCCAGTGTCTCCGCGCACGCCATTGCCCCCGCCAGGCGGTGTACCGCGCGGTCGGAGGCGGCCAGCGGGCCGCTGATCATGGCCAGCTGGCGATGCCCCTGCGCGGCCAGATGGGAAACCATGTCGGCGGCGGCGGCGCGGTTGTCGACGCTGACGCAGGGGTGGCAGTCGGACTCGTTGTAGGCCAGCACGAAAGGCACTCCGCTGCTGCCGAGCTCGCCCAGCGTGGCGCTATCTGCGGGGTCGGCCACGGTCAGGATCAGCCCCTCGACACGGTGATCGAGCAGGCTGCGCGCGGCCAGGCGCTCACGCTCGCTGTCGTAGCCGGTAGTCGCCAGCATCACGCTGTAGCCGGCATCTAGCGCGGCCATCTCCGCGCCCTCGAAGCAGGCGGCGAACACCGGGTTGGCTAGAGTCGGCAGCAGCAGGCCCAGCGTACGGGTGCTGCCCGAGCGCAGGCTGCTTCCGACCTTATTGGGGCGGAAGCCGAGACGCTTGGCGGTGGTCAGAATGCGCTCGCGAGTGGCCGCATTCAGCAGCTCCGGGCGGTTGAACGCCCGCGACACCGTGGCCGGCGAGACGCCGACCTGCTCGGCGACCTGGGTCAGCGACGGGCGCGAGGCCATGAGCTACCTCCCGGCGTGGCTGCCTGCACGATATCCCTGAACGCGCTCGCGACGATCCGACCCGAACCACAGCATGACGACATCGACCCACCTGCCCATGGCAATGAAAACGTTTGCAGTCTGGGGTGAATGCATGACGCTGGCGTGACGCCGGTATGTCAGTTGGGTGAAGCGTTAACGGAAGCGTCGAGCGGCCGAAACCGCGTCACGCGTCGAGATAGCGCGTCGGCAGCCGCTCGGCGAGAAAGTCCATGAAGGCGCGGGCGCGGCGGGTCAGCGCGGTCTGCTGGTAGTAGACTGCGCTGACCCGCTGGGTCTGCAGCTCGGTCGCCGTCGCCAGCACCTCGACCAGCTCGCCGCGCTGGCGGGGTGGCAGCGTCATGTAGTCGGCCAGGCAGGCGATGCCCTCGCCGGCCAGCGCCAGACTGAGCAGGGTGCTGCCGCTGGAGGCGCTGAGCGTGGGGGTGATGAGCAACGGCTCGCCCTGGGCATCGCGCAGCGGCCAGCGGTTGAGATGATCGAGCTGGCTGAAGCCGAGCAGGTCGTGATCCGCCAGCGCCGCCACCTTTGCCGGCGCACCGCGGCGCTCGAGATAGGCGGGGCTGGCGACCAGGCGCAACGGGCTGTGCCCCAGGGTGCGGGCGTGGAGCGAGGAGTCCTCCAGGTCGCCGATACGGATCGCCAGATCGACGCGCTGCTCGAGCAGATCGATGAAGCGGTCGTGGGTATCCAGCTCCAGGGTGATACCGGGATAGCGGCGGCGGAACTCGCCGATCAGCGGCACGAGCACCAGTTGCATGAAGCTCGGGGCGGCGTTGACCCGCAGCCGCCCCTGGGGCTGGTCATGGTGCCCGACCACCGACTCCTCCGCAGCCTCCACCGCGTTGAGGATACGGCGGCAGTGGTCGAGAAAGGTCTCGCCCTCCTGGGTCAGCTCCAGGCGCCGGGTGGTGCGCCGCATCAGGGTGGTCTCGAGCTTGCGTTCGAGGCGGTTGAGCGCGCGGCTGACCCCCGACACGGTGATGCCGAGCCGCTCGGCGGCGGCGGTGATCGAGCCGCAGTCGACCACGGCGATGAAGGCCTGCTGTTCTTCGAGAGTGCTTTTCATGATCCGGAAGCCGTCGGTGGCGGAAGGCGTGTCGGCGCGGTTTGTTGATTCTAAAGCAAAGGTGACTTACCCGGGCGCGGGTTTTTCGCGTGCCCGAGATCCCCACAATAGCGTCCATCGATCGCTGACAGCGAGCGGCGCGCAGCGCCGGAAGCGCGGTCACGACCACGCATTGGAGGAGATCTCGAGATGAAGATACTACTGATCAACGGCGGCAAGGCCTTCGCGCATTCCCGCGGTGAACTCAACAATACCCTGCACGCGGTGGCCGTGGAGACGCTGGGAGCGCTCGGCCACGAGATCCGCGAGACGGTGATCGAGCAGGGTTACGTCAGCGCGGCGGAGGTCGACAAGATTCTGTGGGCCGACACCATCGTCTACCAGATGCCCGGCTGGTGGATGGGCGCACCCTGGAGCGTGAAGCGCTATCTCGACGAGGTCTTCACCGAAGGCCACGGCACCCTCTATGCCAGCGACGGCCGCTCGCGCCAGGACCCTACCAAACAGTACGGCAGCGGTGGCCTGCTGCAGGGGCGGCGCTACCTGCTCTCGCTCACCTGGAACGCCCCCCGCGAGGCATTCGAGGCGCCCGATGACTTCTTCGAGGGGCGTGGCGTCGACGGCGTCTACTTCCCGTTCCACAAGGCGCAGCAGTTCATCGGGCTGGCCGCGCTGCCCACCTTCATCGCCAACGACGTGATCAAGGCGCCCGACGTCGAGCGTGACGTCGCCGCCTATCGCTCTCACCTGCGCGAGGTGTTCGGCACGGCCTAGTCTGCATCGGCGCTGCGTGTCTCGCCCACCCCGAACCAGAATACCAGCGGTGCCAGCGCGCCGAAGGCAGCGAGGAACACAAAGCCGCCGACATAGCCGCTGGCATCCACCACATAGCCGGCGACCAGGTTGGAGGCGGCTGCGCCAAGCGCGAACAGCGTACCGAGGACCCCGACGGTGGCGTTGTAGCGCCCGCTGCCGCGGGTCAGGTCGGCGGCCACGATCAGCCACAGCACGCCGAAGATTCCCGCTCCGATGCCATCCAGCGCCTGCACCAGCAGCAGCCACACCGGATCGTTGCTGACTCCGTAGAGCAGGCCGCGCAGCGGCAGCGCGAGCAGGCCGATCATCAATACCGGCCGTCGCCCCCAGCTCATCGCCCGGCGCCCCGCCCACCAGGCCACCGGTATCATCACCAGCTGCGCGATCACGATGCACGCCGACATGTAGAGCGAGGCGGCCTCCTGATCGCCGAGGGTCAGGTACTGGCCGACCAGCGGCAGCATCGCCGCGTTGGCGAAGTGAAACAGCGTCAACGCCGCGCCCAGCATCAGCACCCGGCGGTCGCGCAGCACCTGCAGCAAGCCGCTGGCGTGGGGTTGCGCGTCGGCTGTCTCCTGCGCCACCGCGCCGCGGGCGGCGACGTGGTCGATGTCCGTCTCGCGGATCGCCAGCGCGCTGATCAGACTGCCGCAGGCGAACAGCAGCAGCGAGTAGAACAGCCACTCGATGCTGAGGAAGTGCGCCAGCAGCCCGGCGAGCAGTGCCGAGACCACGTTGCCGGCGTGGTTGAACACCTCGTTGCGGCCCTGGCGCGCGGGGAAGCGCCGGCGCCCCACCATGCCCAGAGTGATCGCCGCCACCGCCGGCAGCAGCAGTGCCGCACTGACCCCCATCAGCGCCTGCAGCAGCAGGATCGAGGGCAGATTGACGAAGGCCGGCAGTGTCATCAGCACGCTGCAGACCGCCACCACCAGGGTGGCGAGGGCGGTGAGCAGGCGCTTGCGGCGGGTGATGTCGAGCAATACCCCGGCGGGGCTCTGGGAGAGCATGGTGGCGAAGGTCATCGCCGACATCGCCAGACCGATCTGCCCTGCGCTCCAGTCGAAGCGGGTCAGCAGGTAGATCCCCAGGAAGGGCCCCACGCCGTCGCGCACGTCGGCGAGGAAAAAGTTCAGGCCATCCAGGCCGCGTTGGCTGCGCCTTGAGGGCGTATGAGATGGGGCAGACGCATGTGATTCGAGAGGCGGGTTCTCGGCGGGCTGTGGCGCTGGCGGCATGGGGGCTCTCGGGCATCCACCGCGGGCTGCGGCGACAGCCAGTGTAGCCGGGATGTGCCGAGACGGCCCCCGCGCGGGGAGGGACCACCGGCGATGATCGGCGTGATCGACACATAGAGGCTACCTGGAGACCACATAGAGGCTAGATGGAGACCACATAGTGAAGACATGGCGGTGCCAGCCGTGTCCGGTAGTTGCCCCCCACCGCCCACGGTTGGGTATGCTAGTGGCACAACCGATAGCCTGCTCATCGTCGGCACGGTACCGATGTACTCACGAGGTTTCGCCATGACCCCTGCTACCGCTTCCCCATCGCTTGCTCTGCCACCACGGCCCTCGGAGGTCGCGCTCGAGGCGCTGATCGGCGAACTCGCGCCGCGACTCGGCGAGCGGATCACCACCGCCCGCGGCGTCCGCGATCAGCACGGTCATGACGAGTCCTGGCATCACCCGGGCGCGCCGGATGCGGTCTGTTTTCCCCACACCACCGAAGAGGTGGCCGCGGTCGTCACGGCCTGCGCCCGCCATCGGGTACCGGTGATCCCCTACGGGGTCGGCACCTCGATCGAAGGTCAGGTGATCGCCGAGCACGGTGGGCTGTGTGTCGATCTCTCGGCGATGAATGCGATTCTCGCCGTGCGCCCCGAGGACATGGACGCCACCGTCCAGCCCGGCGTGACCCGGACCCAGCTCAATACCCACCTGCGCGCCAGCGGCCTGTTCTTCTCCGTCGACCCGGGCGCGGATGCGAGCATGGGGGGCATGGCCTCGACCCGGGCCAGCGGCACCAACACCGTGCGCTACGGCACCATCCGCGAGAACGTGCTGGCGATGACGGTGGTGATGCCGGACGGGCGCATCGTCAAGACCGGTAGCCGGGCGCGCAAGTCCGCTGCCGGCTACGACCTGACCCATCTGATGATCGGCGCCGAAGGCACGCTCGGCATCATCACCGAGCTGACCGTCAGGCTGCACGGCCTGCCCGAGGCGGTGTCGGCGGCGACCGTGGCGTTCGAGGATGTCGCCGGGGCGGTCGATACCGTGATCGCCTCGATCCAGTACGGTATCCCCATGGCACGCATCGAACTGATGGACGCGCTCGCCATGCGCGCGGTCAACCGTTTCTCGCACCTCGACTACGCCGAGAAGCCGACCCTGTTCCTCGAATTTCACGGCACCCACGCGGGCGTGAAGGAGCAGGCGGAGAGCATGGCCGCGTTGTGTCAGGAGTTCGGCGGCAGCGACTTCGCCTGGGCGACCAAAGAGGAGGAGCGCAGCGCGCTGTGGCAGGCGCGTCACGACGCGGCCTACGCAGCCAAGGCACTGCGCCCCGGGGGCTGAGTTTCTGGCCACGGATATCTGCGTACCGATCTCCGAGCTCGCCGCCTGCATTGAAGCGACCCAGGCCGACGTGGCCGCCAGCGGCCTGATAGCGCCGCTGCTCGGCCATGTCGGGGATGGCAACTTCCATCTGGTCGTCGCGGTGGATCGGGAGAGTCCCGAAGAACTCGAGACGCTGGCGGCCTTCAACCGGCGCCTGATCGAACGCGCGCTCGCCGCCGGAGGCACCTGCACCGGCGAACATGGCATCGGCAGCGGTAAGCGCGCCTATATGGAGGCCGAACATGGCGAGGGCTGGGCGGTGATGCGCACCCTCAAGGCCGCACTCGATCCGCTGGGCATCATGAACCCCGGCAAGCTGGTATAGCACTGACGGGGCCATTCGGGCAGAAGACGGCCCTGCTCCGCTGGGAGCGGGGCCGTGATCTAGGGGTTCAGCCCCGGCTGGTGGCGGGGGTATTGCCCAGGGTGCGGTGGGCGCGTTCGAGATCTTCCGGTGCCAGTTCCCACGCCTGCGGGTCCAGATTCAGCTCCGGATGGTCCTTGGCGTTGAAGATCGGGCGTTCGATGCCCTGGCGCCGCTGACCGTCGAAGTCCTTGAGGATGCGCAGCCCCGACTTGAACAGCAGGATCAGCGCGACCAGGTTGGCGACCGCGAGCAGCCCCATGGTGACGTCGGCGAAGCCGAAGACCGTGCCCAGATCGGTGGTCGCGCCCCAGCACACCAGCAGCACGATGGCCACGCGGAAGGCGTTGAACAGTGTCTGGTTGTCGCGGCTGAAGTAGTTGAGGCTGTTCTCGCCCAGATAGTAGTTGTAGAGGATGGTGCTGAAGGCGAACAGCAGCAGCGCCAGACTGACGAAGGTGCGCCCCCACTCGCCGACATGGTCGGCCATCGACGCCTGGGTCAGCGCGATCCCCGCCACATCGCTGGCCGAGGTCGGATCGTAGACGCCGCTGAGCAGGATCATGAAGGCGGTGGCCGAGCAGATGACCACGGTATCGATGAACACCGAGAACGCCTGCACGATGCCCTGGTTGGCCGGGTGCGGCACATAGGCCACCGCCGCCACGTTGGGCGCGCTGCCCAGGCCGGCCTCGTTGGAGAACAGGCCGCGCTTGACGCCCATCATGATCGCCGCGCCGATACCACCGCCGATCGCCGGTTCGAGGCCGAAGGCGCTCTTCACGATCAGCACGATCACGTCCGGAATCTTCTCGATGTTGAGGCCCAGCACCAGCAGTGCGATCAGCAGATAGCCGCCGGCCATGAACGGCACCAGCACCTCGGAGATGCGCGCGATACGCTTGATACCGCCGAAGATGATCAGACCCACGATCAGCGCCAGCCCCAGCCCGCTGTAGAGCACCGGCACGCCGAAGGCATCGCCGAACGAGGTGGCCACGGCGTAGGACTGCAGCGCGGTGAAGGCGAAACCGAAGGTCGCCAGCAGCAGCACCGAGTAGACCGCGGCCAGCCAGCGCCAGCGCCGCCCCAACCCGCGCGAGATGTAGTAGGCCGGGCCGCCGCGGTAGGTGCCGTCGGCCTCGGCTTCCTTGTAGGTCTGCGCCAGAGTGCACTCCAGGAAGCTGGTGGCCATGCCCATCAGACCGACCACCCACATCCAGAATATGGCCCCCGGGCCGCCGAGGGTGATCGCCACCGCCACGCCGGCGATGTTGCCGCCGCCGACACGTCCGGCCACCGACAGTACCAGCGCCTGGAAGGAGCTCAGATGGCCGTGCTTGTCGCGCCGGAAGGCCTGGCTGGCGCCGAGGATGCGAAACATCTGGCCGAAGTAGCGAAACTGCACGAAGCGCGAGGCGAGGGTGAAGCCGACGCCCACGGCGATCAGCAGCACCAGCAGGACCTTGCCCCACAGCAGGTCGTTGAGGAAATCCAGCATGCGTTGTCTCCGCTCTTGTGTTGTTGTGAACGAGTGTCGTGAACGAGTCGTTGGGGAACGTGTGATCGCGGACGAGCCGTCGTGAAGCGTGTCGTTGTGGACGGCATCGAGGCGTCGCCACGCATTTAATCACTCGCTGAGCGGAGGGGAATTTGACGTCCTGTTGCAGCCTGACGCACTCTTTTGCGCACCCAGTGCACCAGAGTGCGCCAGTCTCCAGTGAGCCCTTCTCATGCAGGACGATTTCGCCGCCAATCTGCGGCTGCTGTGCAGCTACTACCGCTCGATCGCCGAGGTCTGCCGGCGGCTCGAGATCAACCGGGCGCAGTTCAACCGCTACCTCAGCGGGCGCTACCGGCCCGCCGGCCACACCATGCGCCGGGTCTGCGATTTCTTCGGGGTCGAGCTCCACGAGATCGTGCTGCCCCACGCCGAGTTCCAGACGCTGGTGCGCCTGCGCCCCGGCACGCCGGGGCAGGGAGACGCCGAGGGCGCTGCTCCCGACCTGGGGCTACCGGCGGCGCTGCTGGAGACGGGCCGCCAGGGGATGTCGCGCTATCTGGGCTACTACCACGAGTACTACCTGGCGATGTCGCGACCCGGGCACGTGCTGTGCACGCTGGTGTGCCTCGAGCGCCACGGCGACGATGTGGTCTACCAGCGCACCGAGCGCATGCCGGCCGTCGGCGGTGGGCGGCTATGTCACAACCGCTATCGCGGCGTGGCGATGCTGCTGAGCGACCGTCTGTTCCTGGTCGACCACGAGTCGCTCAACGGCCACGAGATCACCCAGACGATCCTGTTCCCCAGCTTCAAGAGTCAAGTCTTTAGGCTCTCCGGTCTCAAGCTCGGGGTGGCGGACAGCAGCGAGCGGATGCCCTGCAGCGTGCGGGTGGTCTACGAGCGCCTCGCGGGGGCACTGAACGTGCGCCAGGCGCTGGCGGGGTGCGGCCTGTATGCGCTGGACGACCCGCGCCTCGACCCGGCGCTGGTGGCGGCGATTCGTAACGAGGTGGGGCCGGGGGAGTGGCAGTTTCGGGCGCGCTACGTCTAAGAGGGTGTTTCCAACCCCCTCTGACGATGGGCGCTGGTGGCAGGGCAAAGCGAGGGTCCTTTGCCAGGGATGGCAAAGGTAGCGCCCAGGGAGGGGTTCACAGCGCCCTCGCGACGTCCTGTCGCCGGACAAGCCCACGTCGTCTAGGGGGTGTGAAAGGCGTTCTAAGAGCCAGCGCCGGCGGGCGAGCTGCCACGCCGGCGCTGTGTGCCAGGTGCTGCCTGAAAAGTCGACGAACTCAGGCGCGATTTTCGGGCGTCAGCACCTGGGTATGCAGGGCGGTGCCGTCGCTATTCTTCAGCGTTACCGTGAGCGTTTCGCTCTCGCCGTCGAGGTCGACCTGGCCGAAGAACTGATAGCCCGCCGAGGGCGGCAGGTTCTTCTGACCCGCCGGCGGCGCCTTCTGGAATACCACCTTGGGGCCGAAAGTGGCGTCCAAGTCATTGGGGCCGAAGGTGCCGGCGTGGAGCGGGCCGCTGACGAACTCCCAGAACGGCTTGAACTGCTTGAAGGCGGCGCGCTCCGGCGCGTAGTGGTGGGCGGCGGTGTAGTGCACGTCGGCGGTGAACCACACCACGTTGGCGATGTCGTCGTCGCGGATCGCCTTGAGCAGGCGTGCGATCTCCAGCTCGCGGCCCAGGGGCTGGCCGGGGTCGGCGTTGGCGATCGCCTCGAAGTCGTCGCCGTCCGGCACCACCAGGCCGATCGGCATGTCGGCGGCGATGATCTTCCAGGTCGCGGTGGAGCGCTTGAGCGCCTGGTGCAGCCAGCGGAACTGATCCTCGCCGATGAAAGCGGTGGCCGGCGAGTCCTCGGCCTGAAGATTGGCGCTGTTGGGGCCGCGGTAGCTACGCATGTCGAGCATGAACACCTCCATGCCCGGGCCGTAGGAGAAGCGGCGGTAGATGCGCTGCGGCGCCGCCGCCGACAGCCGCAGCGGCATGTAGTCGAGAAACGCCTGACGCGAGCGGGCCGCGAGCAGGGCTACGCGCTTCTCGGTATAGCGGTCGTCGTCGAGGATCTCCTGGGGGTACCAGTTGTTGATCGTCTCGTGGTCGTCCCACTGGGCCAGGATAGGCACCTCGGCGGCAAAGCGGCGGAAGTTGGCATCGAGATGGTTGTAGGCGTGCTGGCCGCGATACTCCTCGAGGGTTTCGGCCACTTTCTGCTTGGCTGGGGTGACCACGTTGCGCCAGGTGCTGCCATCGGGTAACGCGACCTCCGGCGCCAGCGGGCCGTCGGCGTAGACGCTGTCGCCGGAGTGGATGAAGAAGTCCGGGCGCACCTGGCGCATCGCCTCCCAGGTGCGCATACCGCCGCGGGACTCATCGATGCCCCAGCCCTGACCGACCACGTCGCCGGACCACACGAAGCGCAGATCCCGCGGTGCGCTCGGCGGCAGGCGCAGGCGGCCGACCACCGGCTCGCTGACCGCCCGGGCGTCACCCAGAGCAGCGAAACGCACCCGATAGTGGACTTCCGGCATGCCGCCGAGCCCGGTGGCATCGAGCTTGCCGATCAGCCCGCTGTCGGGTAGCACATCGACCCAGGGCAGCTGGCGGGCGGCGCGGAAGTCGGGATTGTCGGCGACCTCGATCAGCATCCGCGCCGGGCGGTCGGCGCGGGCCCACAGCATGGCGCGGTCGGGCAGTACGTCGCCGCTCATCACGCCTCCCTGGAGCGCCGGGCGGCGGCTCTCGGCGAGCACGATGGCCGGGGCGCCGAGCAGGCCGACGGCGGCAAGGCCGAGCTGGCCGCCTCGGACCAGAAGGTCGCGGCGGGTGATGGGGGGCTTGGTGGGCTGCATGGTGTCGTCTCCTCGGGCGGTCACGGGCGTTACGCCAGAGGCTAGTGGGGGCAGATGACGACAGCGTGAAGCGCCGCTGTATGCCGCCGAGCGCAGGTAGTTTTCGTACAGGGCCTAGGCAAGGCAGATGCGGGGAATCCGGTTGGGTGCGCGAAGTCGTTGAGTGCAGGCGGTTTTCGCACAAGAACTAATTTAGGGCCTACGCTGCGCCGCCCGGCTGCCGATAATCACCGGAACGGTTGGTCAATCGCAGGATTGGTCAAGGCTTCGGAGGTCACTCAAGGAGAGTCGGCATGAGTCAGGCGTTACCCCAACGCGTTGCGGATATCATGATCCGTGATGTGCTTACCTTGCGTCTCGACCAGTCACTGCACGATGGCAATGAGGCGATGCGCGAGCACAAGATTCGTCATCTGCCGGTGCTCGATGCGCAGGCGCAGCTGGTGGGAATGCTCAATCAGAAGGTGGTGCTGCGTGAGGCGCTGCAGATCACCAATGTCTACGGGTCGAATCGCCTGAGCCATCACCTGGCCCTGATCCCGGTCGAGGAGGTGCTCACCGGCGACGTGCCGACGCTGACGCCGGAGACGCCCCTGGCCGAAGCCGGCCGCGCCCTGCTCGACAATCGCCAGGGCGCGATGCCGGTGGTCGATGGCGACGGGCGGCTGGTGGGGATCGTCTCGTCGGTGGACTTCGTACACCTGGCGGTGCGCCTGCTCGAGGCCCAGCCTGCCTGAGCGGCGCTTGCGCTGCGGCACCCACACTGGCTAGGGTCGATCGGAGACGACCAATACGACACCAGCAGCGAGGGCCAACGGATGCGCCAGATCGGCTATGAGGACGCGCGCGGCGCGCTGGAGTGGGCGGGCGCGGTCGAGGCTCTGCGCCAGGGCCATCTGGGCGCACCGCCGCAGATCGACGACAGTTTTCTCGGCCCGGCCGAGGGCACGCTACTCAACCGCTCCTGCTTCATCCCCGGGCTCGGCTACGGCGCCAAGGCGGTGACCGTATTCGAGGCCAACGCCGCGCGCGGGCTGCCGACGGTGCAGGGGGCGATGCTCTACTTCGCCCCCGAGGATGGCCGGCTGCAGGCGGTACTCGACAGTCGCCTGGTCACCGAGATCAAGACCGCCAGCGACTCGGTGCTGGGGGCGCTGTGCCTGGCGCGGCCGCAGAGCCGCCAACTGCTGATCTGTGGTGCCGGGGCAGTGGCGGCGAGCCTGATCGAGGCCTATAGCGCGCTGTTCCCGTCCCTCGAACGCATCAGCCTGTGGAACCGCACGCCAGCCCGGGCGGCGGCACTGGCCGAACGTTATGCCGGCCACCGCGTGCCCGTGGTGACAGCGAACGCGCTGGCCGAGGCCGCCGGCCAGGCGGATATCATCGCCACCGCCACCCTGGCACGGGAGCCGTTTCTGCGCGGCGAGTGGGTGCGCCCCGGCACCCATGTCGATCTGATCGGCGCCTTCAAGGCCGACATGCGCGAGGCCGACGATGCCCTGCTGACCCGCGCGCGGCTGTTCGTCGACAGCCGCGACAGTACCTTAGGCCATATCGGCGAGCTGGCTATCCCGCTGGCCGCCGGCACCATCGCGGAGAGCGACGTGCTGGGTGATCTGCGTGAGCTGCTCGGCGGCGCCCCCGGCCGCCGGGACGACAGCGATATCACGCTCTACAAGAACGGCGGTGGTGCCCATCTCGATCTGATGATCGCGCGCTATATCGTCGAAGCCAGCGGCTGAGTCGCTAGGGCGGCGCGCTGGGGCGCCTTCCCTATCGTGCTGCGTCCACCTCCGCCGGGGTGGCAGTAGCGGTCTCGCGCGTGGCCTCGGCGTAGGTGGGATAGTCGATATAGCCGACGTCAGTGCCGCCGTACATCGTCGCCGGGTCGACGTCGTTCAGCGGCCAACCGTGGTAGAGCCGTTGGGGCAGGTCCGGGTTGGCGATGAAAGGACGCCCGAAGGCGAACAGATCGCCGTAGCCCCGCTCGCGCATCCAGAGCGCCTTCTCGGGGGTGTAGCGCCCGGCATAGAGCAGGCAGCCGGAGAAAGTCTCGCGCACGGCTCGGTAGAAGGTCTCCGGCAGGTCCGGCGCATTGTCCCAGTCCGCCTCGGCGAGTGACACGTAGGCGACGCCGGCCTGCTCCAGGCGCTCGATGGCGGTGACGTAGGTGGTGTGCGGATCGCTCTCGACCAGCCCCAGATAGACACGATCCTCCTCGGTGCTCTCGAACAGCGGCGAGAAGCGCACGCCGACGCGCTCCGCACCGAATACGCCGGCCACCGCGTCGACGATCTCCTCGAGAAAGCGCAGTCGGTTGTCGAGGCTACCGCCGTAACGGTCGGTGCGAGTGTTGGTGTGCTCGGAAATGAACTGGTTGACCAGATAGCCGTTGGCGCAGTGCAGCTCAACCCCGTCGAAGCCCGCCGCCAGGGCGTTGCGCGCTGCCTGGGCGTAGCGTTCGACCAGCTCTTCGACGCCGGCAGTGGTCAGCGCCTCGGGTTCGCTCGGCGCGGTGAGCATGCCTTCGCCCGGTGCGGTCTCGACGAAGACGCTGACCGAGTCGGCGCGAATCGCCGACGGTGCGATCGGCGCCTTGCCGCCCGGCTGCAGCGAGCGGTGCGAAACCCGCCCGACATGCCAGAGCTGGGAGAAGATCACGCCACCGCGGGCGTGAACGGCTGCGGTGACTGCCTGCCAGCCCGCGATCTGCTCCTGCGAATGGATGCCCGGTGTCCAGGCGTAGCCCTGGCCCCGCGGCTCGATCTGTGTACCTTCGGTGACCATGAAGCCGGCACCCGCACGCTGGGCGTAGTACTCGACCATCCAGTCGTTGGGAACGTTGCCCGGCTGGCTGCTGCGCGAGCGCGTCAGCGGCGGCATCACGATGCGATTTTTCAGGGTATACGGCCCCAGGCCGACCGTTTCGAACAGTGCTGCATTATCCATTCTCTTCCCTCTCCGGGCGTCGTGGCGGTGCCGCCTCTCGGTCGAATTCGATGGCGAGAGGGTAAGGAGTCCGAGCTACCATTAGAAACAATGTTTCTTTGTAAAGGTTACCAATATGAATGGTGAGGGCGTGGAAGATGAGCACAGGGAGGGCGATAGCGATCGAGGGAGTCGCGGGGGAGAGGGTCTCGGGGGAGAGGGTCTCGGGGGAGAGGGGCGCGAGGGAGAGAAGCATGAGATAAGCGACAGCGCCAGGCGGCCGGGCGGAGGAGAACGCACGCGACGTGCCGGGCGGCTCAATCGGCTCGATCTGAAGCAGCTGCGGGTACTCCAGGCGCTGCTGCGCGAACGCAATCTCTCCCGCGTCGCCGTCGGCATGGGGCTGACCCAGCAGGCGATCAGCGAACAGCTGCGCAAGCTGCGCGAGCTCTTCGACGACCGGCTCTTTCTGCGTCAGGGCAACGGCATGACCGCCACGCCGCTGGCGCTCGAACTCGGCGAGCGGGTCGAGCGTATTCTTCATGAGATCGATGCGCTGCTGGCGCCGGTCGAGTTCACCCCGGCCACCTACGAGGGCGTGGTGACGCTCAGCGCGACCGACTATGCGATGCAGGCGATCTTGCCGGCTTTCCTGCGCGAGGTGCGTCAGCAGGCGCCGTTTCTCAGGCTGATCGTGCAGCCCTTCGAGAGTGATCAGGTCGAGCGCAAGCTGATGTCGGGGGAGCTCGATCTGGCGCTCTCGTTCCCGGACTTTCTGCCCGATTCGCTGCCCTATCTCACGCTCTTCGACGATCGCCACGTCTGCGTCGCCAGCCCCTGTTCGCCGCTGCACGGCCGGACGCTGTCGATCGGGGAGATCGCCGCATTGCCGCAGCTGGTGGTCTCGCCGTCACGTTCGGCGCTCAAGGGCTCCCACGATCAGTGGTTCGCCGACCAGGGGTTGGAGCGCCATATCGTCATCTCCGTGCCGACGTTCAAGGCGGCGCCGGATGTGCTCTACACCACCGACCTGATCGCTTTCTATCCCGCGCGGCTGCTGCCCAATCCCAAGGTGGTGCCGCTCACCATCGATTTCGCCACGCCGACGTTCGAGGTGGCCGTTGCCTGGCATCCGCGCACCCAGGAGAGCGCGATTCACCGCTGGATGATCGAGAAGCTGGCGCGGCGGAGTTAAGGCCAGGGCGCACGAGCCCCCCGCAGCCACCTCGAGAGAGGGCGGCGGGGGGCTGGAGGCGCTCAGCCCCGGTGCGTCGCGCGCCAGGCATGCAGCTTGTGATAGCTCTCGAGCAGGCGCTGGTGGCGCTCGATGCCGTCGAGCTCAAGGCTGGTCGGTGTCAGCCCGGGGAAGCGCACCGAGCCCTCCACCGCGCCGATGGCGTCCGCCATCTTCGCCTCGCCGAACATCCGGGTCAGGTTGTGGCGGTAGTCGTCGAGGTCGAGATCGTCGTCCAGGGCGATCTCGAGCACCGCCGACAGCGCCTGATAGAAGAGCCCGCGGTCGACGGTGTTGTCGTTGAACTGCAAGAACATCTGTGCGCCGTCCAGGGCGTCCTCGAGGCGGCCCAGCGCCAGCTGGATCAGCAACTTCAGCTCGGCGATGGTCAGCTCCGACCACACGGTGTTGTCGTCGAACTCGATCCCGATCAGGGTGACGATCTTCATCTGCTCGTCGAGCTCGCTCTCCTCCAGGCGGTCGAGCAGATCGGTCAATTGCGCCTCATCCAGGGCGTGCAGCGCGAGAATATCTTCGCGGAAAGTCAGCGCCATGTTGGTGTTGTCCCACACCAGATCCTCGACCGGATAGACCTCGGAGTAGCCGGGCACCAGGATGCGGCACACCGGGGCGCCGAGGTCATCGTGGAGGGCGACATAGGCCTCCAGGCCCTCCTCCTCGAGAATCGCGAACAGGCGCTCGGCCTCCTCGTCGTTCGTACCGGAGAAATCCCACTCGACGAAGTCGACATCCGCCGTGGCGCTGAAGAAGCGCCACGACACCACGCCGGAAGAGTCGATGAAGTGCTCGACGAAGTTGTTCGGTTCACTCACCGCCTGGGAGTTGAAGGTGGGCGGCGGCAGGTCGTTCATGCCTTCGAAGCTGCGCCCCTGCAGCAGCTCGGTGAGGCTGCGTTCGATGGCGACCGACAGGCTGGGGTGCGCGCCGAAGGAGGCGAACACGCCGCCGGTACGCGGGTTCATCAAGGTGACGCAGGCGACCGGGAAGCGCCCGCCGAGCGAGGCATCCTTGACCAGCACCGGGAAGCCCTGGGCTTCCAGCGCCTGCACGCCTTCGAGAATCGTCGGGTACTGCGCCAGCACCGCCTCGGGCACGTCCGGTAGCGCGATCTCCTGCTCGATGATCTGGCGCTTCACCGCCCGTTCGAAGATCTCGGAGAGACACTGCACCTGCGCTTCGGCGATGGTGTTGCCCGCGCTCATGCCGTTGCTGAGATAGAGGTTCTCGATCAGGTTGGAGGGGAACCATACCGTCTCGCCGTCCGAGTGGCGCTGGAACGGCAGCGAGACGATGCCGCGGTCGGTGCGTCCGGAGTTGGTGTCATAGAGGTGCGAGCCTCTGAGCTCGCCCTCCGGATCGAAGATCGCGCGGCAGTGGTCATCGAGAATCTCGCTGGGCAGCGCGTCGTCCGGCCCCGGCTGGAACCAGCGCTCGTTCGGATAATGGACGAACTCGCTGGCGGCGATCTCGCTGCCGAAGAACTGATCGTTGTAGAAGAAGTTGCAGGAGAGGCGCTCGATGAACTCGCCCAGCGCCGAGCACAGCGCGGCCTCCTTGGTCGCCCCCTTGCCGTTGGTGAAACACATCGGCGAGGCCGCATCGCGAATGTGCAGCGACCAGACGTGGGGCACGATATTGCGCCAGGAGGCGATCTCTATCTTCATGCCGAGCGCCTCGAGGATGCCCGTCATGTTGGCGATGGTGCGCTCCAGCGGCAGGTCCTTGCCTTCGATCCAGGTCTCCTGGCTCTCGGCGTCCTTGTCGAGCGAGCCGCCCATCAACAGCGCCTGGGCGTTCTCGTCGATGTTCTCCACCGCCTCGATCTGGAACTCGGGGTTGTTCTGGATCACCCGTTTGACCGAGCAGCGCTCGATCGAGCGCAGAATGCCGGTGCGATCCTTGTCGGAGATGTCCGCCGGCAGCTCGATCTGGATGCGAAAGATCTGGTTGTAGCGGTTCTCCGGGTCGACGATGTTGTTCTGCGACAGCCGGATGTGCTCGGTGGGGATCTCGCGGGCGTTGCAGTAGACCCGCACGAAATAGGCCGCGCAGAGCACCGTGGAGGCGAGGAAGTAGTCGAACGGACCCGGCGCCGAGCCGTCGCCCTTGTAGCGGATCGGCTGGTCGGTGATCACCGTGAAGTCGTCGAACTTGGCTTCCTGGCGCAGGTTGTCGAGATAGTTGACCTTGATTTCCATGGAGAGAGACCGCGTTGATAAGTGGCTGACCTCCGTGACCGACGGGAGGTGGATGGCGGCCATTATCCGGGTTTGAGGGCGCTTCGTCTTGGGGGCGTACTGGGAAGTGGAAGCGCCTGGCGGCAGGTGGGGGTGGAGGTGTGTCCGGCCGATGGGACGACAAGGGCCCGAGCCTCCCGGCTGAGAGGACTCGGGCCCTGTCGGTTCCGACGCGAGGTGCGGGACGCTTATGAAGCGACCTGGAATGCCATGGTCGCCTGTACCGCCCGCTTCCAGCCGTCGTAGAGCGCGTCGCGTCGATCCTGGCGCATGGCCGGTTCGAAGCGGCGTTCGATCGCCCACTGCTCGGAGATCTGCTCGCGGGATTCCCAGAATCCGAGCGCCAGTCCGGCGAGGTAGGCCGCGCCGAGTGCGGTGGTCTCGCTGATCTCGCTGCGCAGCACGTCGACACCGAGGATATCGGCCTGGAACTGGGCCAGGAAGTTGTTGGTGATGGCGCCACCGTCGGCGCGCAGTTCGGTCAGATCGATACCCGCGTCGGCCTGCATCGCCGTGAGCACGTCGGCGGTCTGGTAGGCCATCGACTCGAGGGCCGCGCGGATGAACTGCTCCTTGCTGGTGCCGCGCGACAGGCCGAACATCGCCCCCCGCACATTGGAGTTCCAGTAGGGCGCGCCGAGACCGGTGAAGGCCGGCACCAGATAGACGCCCTCGTTGTCGCCGGCGCGTTCGGCGTAGGCTTCGGAGTCGGAGGCCTTGCCGAGCATGCGCAGCCCGTCGCGCAGCCACTGCACCACCGAACCGGCCACGAAGATCGCGCCTTCCAGCGCGTACTCGACCTCGCCGTCGATCTCCCAGGCGATGGTGGTCAGAAGGCCGTTGTCCGAGATCGTCGCCTCGGTGCCGGTATTCATCAGCGTGAAGCAGCCGGTGCCGTAGGTATTCTTGGCCATGCCGGGCTTGAAGCACGCCTGACCGAACAGTGCCGCCTGCTGATCGCCGGCGATGCCCGCGATCGGCAGCTCCGTGCCGAACAGGAACTTGGGCAGCATGTAGCCGTAGATCTCGCTGGAGGACTTGACCTCGGGCAGCATCGATTCCGGCACGCCGAGCATCTCCAGCAGCTCCGGGTCCCAGCGGCGCTCGCGAATATCGAACATCAGCGTGCGCGATGCGTTGGTCACGTCGGTGACGTGCTCGGCACCGCCGGTCAGGTTCCAGATCAGCCAGGAGTCCATGGTGCCGAACAGCAGGTCGCCCTTCTCGGCCTTCTCCCTGACGCCATCGACGTTATCCAGGATCCACTTGATCTTGGTCCCCGAGAAGTAGGCATCGATCACCAGGCCGGTCTTGTCGCGGACCTTGTCGGCATGGCCGGCGCTACGCAGCTCGTCGCAGATCTCGGCCGAGTGGCGGGATTGCCAGACGATCGCGTTGTAGACCGGCTGACCGGTGTGCTTGTCCCAGATCACCGTGGTTTCGCGCTGATTGGTGATGCCGATACCGGCGATCTCCTCGACGTTGACCTGAGAGTTGTTGATCACCTCGGTCAGGGTGGTCAGCACGCTGGTCATGATGTCGCGCGGGTTGTGCTCGACCCAGCCCGGCCGCGGGAAGATCTGCTCGAATTCGCGCTGGGCCAGGCCGGCGATCTTGCCCTGGTGATCGAACAGCATGGCTCGCGAGCTGGTGGTGCCCTGGTCGATGGCGAGGATGTATTTCTTCTTGTCACTCATGGGAGATCTCTCCTTCCGAATGGTGAGGCGACGTGTCTCTGAAGAGCCCGTTGCAGCTCAATAGACCGTTGCGACGAGTGCAGCGAGGATGCTGCCGGTGATCGGGCCGACGAAGGGCACCCACGCATAGCCCCAGTCATTGGTGCCCTTGTGCTTGATGGGCAACATGGCGTGGGCCAGACGCGGCCCCATGTCGCGGGCAGGGTTGATCGCATAGCCCGTGGGCCCGCCCAGCGAGGCGCCGATCGAGACCACCAGCAGCGCCACGGCCAAGGGCCCCAACCCGTTGGGCGTATGGCCGAACATGATGACGACGAACACCAGCACGAAGGTCCCGATGGCTTCGGTCACGCAGTTCCAGACACGCGACCGGATCTGGGGGATGGTCGAAAAGGTGGCCAGGATGGTGGTGGCATCCTCGGTGTCGTCGTATTGCTTCTTGTAGCAAAGGTAGCAAAGCACCGCACCCAGCCAGGCACCCACGAATTCGCCGGTGAAGTAGGCCAGCGTATTGTCCAGGGTGATGGGAATGCCTTTCGCGTACTCCGTGGCCGGGCCCAGCCACAGTGCCAGTGTGATGGCCGGATTGAGATGCGCCCCGGTATCGAACGCGATCCACACGCCGCAATAGACGGCGAGCCCCCAGCCGAAGAAGATCAGCAGCGGGCCACCATTGTGACCGCCGGTCTTCTTGAGCAGCACGTTGGCGACCACGCCGCAGCCGAGCAGCGTCATGCAGGCCGTACCGGCAATCTCGTGCAGCACTATCTTTTCTATGACTCCCATAGGACTCCCGTGATACTCGTCTAGATGTGGTGTGCTCCGAACGGACCTGAACGGCGGTGACGGATCGATCGTGAAGCCGATGGCCGGAGCGTGACTGGGTGGACGTTTACGCTTTTTCTTCCTCCGTGTGGGCAGCGGATGCTGCGAGATAGTCGGCGAGTCGACGCTGCTCGCGGTCGTCGAGTCGCAACCCTAGCTTGGAGCGGCGCCAGAGAATGTCTTCCGCGGTCCGCGCCCATTCGTGTTCGCACAGGTAATCGACTTCGGCGGCATAGAGATCGGCGCCGAAGTGTTCGCCGAGGTCGGCCAGGGACTTGGCCTTGCCCAGGATCGTCAGCGCTCGGGTGCCGTAGTTGAACACCAGACGGGTCGCCATCGCCGATGGCAGAAAGGCGTGGCGAGTCTGCAACGACGCGACGAGCTGCTGCGGATTGGCGTCATCGCCGCCCGGCAGCGGATGGCCGTTGTGGGTCCAGGACTTCTCGCGCTGGCCGAGCGTCGGTGCCAGCTGGTCGACGGCATCCTCGGCCAGCCGGCGGTAGGTCGTCAGCTTGCCGCCAAAGACGTTGAGCAGTGGCGCGCCACCGGCCGTGTCGATCTGGATGCGGTAGTCGCGGGTGATCTCGCTGGCGTTGTCTTCGTGATCATCGAGCAGCGGGCGCACGCCGGAGTAGCTCCAGACCACGTCGTCGGCACTGATCGAGCGCTCGAAATAGCGGTTGATGGACTCACAGAGGTAGGCGATTTCGTCCGGCTCGATCGCCACCTTGCCCGGCGGTCCCGAGTGTTCGACATCGGTCGTGCCGATCAGGGTGAAGTCGCGCTCGTAGGGGATGGCGAAGACGATGCGGCCATCCGGCTGCTGAAAGATATAGGCGTAGTCATGCTCGAACAGGCGCTCGACCACGATATGGCTGCCCTTGATCAGGCGCAGTGAGTAGGGGTGGTTCTGGGCGGCGATATCGTCCAGGAAGCGCACCGCCCAGGGGCCGGCCGCGTTGACCAGGGCGCGTGCGTGCACCTCGAGGGTTTCGCCTTCGGCGGTCTTCAGCGAGACCGCCCAGCCATCGCTGCTGCGTGTCGCCGTCTCGGCCCGGGTGCGGGGCATGATCCGCGCGCCGCGATCGGCCGCGTCCATGCAGTTGAGCACCACCAGCCGGGCATCCTGGACCCAGGCATCCGAATAGACGAAGCCCTTGGTGAACGCCGCTTTCAACGGGACACCGGCCGGATGGTCGGCGAATTTGATGCCGTGCGAGTTCGCCAGCGACTGCTTGCCACCGAGATGGTCATAGAGAAACAGGCCGGTGCGGATCATCCAGGCCGGTCGCAGGTGCTTCTGATGCGGAAGCACGAAGCGCATCGGCCAGATGATATGGGGCGCCATCTTGAGCAGGACTTCCCGCTCGGAGAGCGCCTTGGCCACGAGCTTGAACTCGTACTGCTCCAGATAGCGCAGGCCGCCGTGAATCAGCTTGGTGGAGGCCGACGAGGTGTGGCTGGCGAGATCATCGGCTTCGACCAGCAGTACCGACAGCCCTCGACCCACGGCATCTCGTGCAATGCCGGCGCCGTTGATCCCCCCGCCGATGACAATCAGGTCGTAGGTGTCTGTCCGCATGTTCGAGTTCGCTCTCTAATGATTCGCTTTGAATCATTATTGCGCGAAAGTGAACATCATGGATGTGAGACAAAGGTCGTAGTGGCATGCGGATAGAGAGGGCTCTTTCGGGTATCTCTATGAAATGAGTGGGTAAAGAGGTTTTCCGAGGAGTGCCTGGAGGGTTTCGATTGTGAAAAGATATGGGTGTCGAGAATACGGGTTCTTTCGTATCACAACATCCATTTACCTGTGTCCCGACTGCGGGGCGTAGGGGAGGGGCGCTGACGATTCTGCGCCTTCAGAGTTCGACACCACCGAGCGGGTTTAGTGCCGCCAGCGGTGTTACCCGGGGTGGTTCGTTCGCGGGCCACTCGACGTGGGCGTGAATGGCGTAGACCTCGCGCAGCCGGGCGGCATTGAGCACCTCCCGTGGCGTGCCGGTGGCGCATACCCGGCCGCCGGCCCCCAGCATCCACAGATGGTCGGCGAAGCGCGCGGCGAGGCTCAGATCGTGGATGGCGATGATCACGCCGATACTCTGATCGCGGGCCGTGGCCTGCAGCCACGCCAGCACCTGCAGCTGGTGGTGCAGGTCGAGGGCACTGGTCGGCTCGTCGAGCATCAGCACCTGTGGCTCGCGCACGATCGCCTGGGCGATCGCCACGCGCTGGCGCTGGCCGCCGGAGAGCTGGCCCAGGTCACGCTCGGCCAGCGGTGTCAGCGCCAGCGTGTGCAACAGGCGTTCGACCCGCGCCAGATCCTCGCGGCCGCGCGCCGGATGGGTGGTGCGCCGCGCCAGCAGGACTGCCTCGAACACGCTCAGCGCAGCTCGGGTGGTGCTCTCCTGGGGCAGATAGTAGACCCGCCGCGCGCGCTCGGCGTGGGCCAGCCCGGCCAGGTCCTGTGTCTCGAGGTGAATCTCGCCGTGGTAGCGCACCAGCCCGGCGATCGCCTTGAGCAGGGTCGACTTGCCGGCGCCGTTGGGGCCGATCAGCGCGGTCACCTCGCCGGGGGCGGCGCGCAGCCCGGTGACCGCCTGCAGCACCGGCGTGCGCCCCAGTGTCACCGATAGCGCTTCTACCGTCAGCGTCATCCCCACACCTCGCGCCGGCTCTTGATGATCAGCGAGACGAAGAACGGCAGCCCGATCAGTGCGGTGAGAATGCCGATCGGCAGCAGCACGCCGGGGATCAGGGTCTTCGAGGCGATCGAGGTCAGTGACATCAGCAGCGCCCCCACCAGCGCCGAGAGCGGCAGGAAGACACGCTGATCCTCACCCACCAGCAGCCGCGCGATATGCGGCCCCACCAGCCCGATGAAGCCGATGGTGCCGACGAAGGCGACCGCGGTGGCGGCGAGCAGCGAACAGCACAGCAGCACCAGCAGCCGTAGCCGGGGGACATCGATGCCCATGGCGCGCGCCTGCAGATCGCCCATGCGCAGTGCGGTCAGGCGCCAGCCGGCGATGAAGAAGACCGGTAGCGTGAGTGCCAGCGCGGCGCAGGCGATGCCCACCTTGGGCCAGCTGGTACGCGACAGCGAGCCCAGCGACCAGAACACCAGCTGCTGCAGGGACTGCGCCGAGGCGACGTACTGCAGGATGCCGAGCAGGGCGTTGAAGAAAAACATCAGCGCGATGCCCATCAGCACCATGGTCTGCACGCTGACCCCACGCAGCCGACTGACCAGCCAGATCAGCAGTGACGCGAGCATCGCCATGGCGAAGGCGTTGAGCGTGGTCAGCAGTGCCTCGCCGCCGGGCAGCAGGCCGACCCCGAGCACGATCGCCAGCGCTGCGCCGAAGCTGGCGGCGGCGGAGACCCCGAGGGTGAAGGGGTCGGCCAGGGGGTTGTTGAGGATGGTCTGCATCTCGGCCCCGGCGCTGGCCAGTGACAGCCCCACCACGACCGCCATCAGCGCCACCGGCAGGCGGATCTCCCACACCACGATGGCCAGCGTGGTCGGCGCGCTGTCGGGGGAGACGATCGCCGCCACCACCGCCGGCAGCGGATAGTGCCCGGGGCCGATGGCGACATCGGCGAGCAGCGACAGGCAGGTGAGCACGGCGGTCACCGCGATCAGCGCATAGTGGCGCCGGCGCCGGGAAAGATAGCGATCGGCGCTGCTGGACGAGGCGGCAACGGAGGCGGTCATGACGGGTAGCGGCAGGGCATGGAGGGAGAATCCGCGGGCGAACAAAAATGATTCTCGATCATAACACCGCCCGTCATCCTGTACAGACGACCCCGGCGGGTAACCACCACCCTGCGCGCCGGGCGGGTAGCACAGGCGGCGCAGGTACGCTCCGCTCAGCGTACCTGGGGCAGCCCCAGCGAGCGTTGGAAGCGCGCTTCCAGGCTGTCCGGGGCGCTGGGGCCGAACAGTGCCTGGGGCGTGTCCCGATACCAGGCCCACATCTGATCGCCGTAGCTGTAGTGCCACCACTCGCTGGGCAGATTGACGAAGCCGGCCTCGATCATGGCGTGGTAGAGAATACGCCGGCGCGCGCGGCAGGTGCGCGCGGCCTCGCTGTCGGCGGCGTGTTCGAAGTGGACGGTATGCGACGCCGCGCACGCCTCGTCGAAGGCCGAGCCCATCTCCAGCAGCACGCCGTCGGCGTCGCACAGCGCCACATCCACCGCGCCGCCGGTCAGGTGCGGGCTCGGACGTTCGGCGTTCACGCTGGGCGGCGAGACGAAGGCGCGTGCCAGGTGCCGACGTTCGGCTTCGTCGTGATCGGCGTAGCGGATCTCGATCAGACCCATCAAGGTGTCGTAGAGGTAACGCTGCACGGCATAGGGGCGCCAGGCATCCAGCACCACCAGCCCCAGGCCCGCGGGCAGGCGGCGGGCCACCGTGAGCAGGCGGAGGTAGACCGCCTCGCGGGCCCAGCATTCGGGCACCGCGCCGGGCACACCCAGGGCGTGGTAGATCGGCAGCGTGCGCAGGGTCGGGGCGGCCAGGCCGAGGGGCATCAGCCCGCCGCCGGCGTCGGCGATCGGCAGCGCGCCGATCGCCGTCCAGTCCGGGTCGGTCGGCGCCGGGATGGGGCTTAGGGTGGGGTCGGTCACGGTCGAGCGAAGGGTGTCCAAGATGCAATCAGCCCAGAGTGTGGGGTAGCCAGGTAATCAGGCCGGGGAAGACGATCAGCAGCAGCAGCACGCTCACCGCGGTGAGAATGAACGGCCAGATGGTGCGGAACAGGACGGTGATATCGAGCCGGCTGACCGCCGCGGCGATGAACAGGCAGGCACCCATCGGCGGCGTGATCAGGGCGATGGTGATGTTGAGCGTGATGATCACGCCCAGCGCCACCGGGTCGATACCGGCGGCCAGCGCCACCGGCGTGAACACCGGCGAGAGCAGCATCAGCGCCGAGACCTCTTCCATGAACATGCCGGTGACGAAGGTGATCGCACTGAGCATCAGCAGCACCAGGATCGGCGACTCGATGAAGGGTTCGAGCAGCCCGGCGAAGCGTTCCGGGGCCTGCGCGTAGGCCAGCTCCCAACTGATCACCGAGGAGATGCCGATGATCATGAAGATCGCCGCGCTCAGGCGGGTGGTCTCGACCACCGCGCGCCAGAAGGCAGCCGGCGACAGCGCCTTCAGCGCCAGGCCACACAGGGCGACGTAGAGCACCGTCAGCGCGCCGGACTCGGTCGGTGTGACCAGCCCCAGCACGATGCCGGCGACGATGATGAAGGGCGCGACCAGCGCCGGCATGGCCCCGCGCAGCGCCGTGCCGATCTCGGACCGCGCGGGCAGCGAGGCGCGCCGCTGGAGCCCCACACGGCGCGCATGGATGGCGTTCATCGTCATGAATGCCAGCGCCAGCAGCAACCCCGGCACCACGCCGCCGAGGAACAGCTGGCCCACCGAGGTGTTGGTCTGGGCGCTGTAGAGAATCATGAAGATGCTCGGCGGGATGATCGGGCCGATCAGCGAGCTGCCGGCGGTCAGCCCGGCGGCGAAGGCAGTGGAGTAGCCTTCGCGGGTCATCGCCGGCACCAGCAGCGAGCCCAGCGCCGAGGCATCGGCCGCGGCCGAGCCGTTGACGCCGGACATGAACACGCTGCCGACCACGTTGACATGCCCGATCCCGCCGCGCAGATGGCCGACGAACAGCCGCGCCACGCGCATCAGGCGCTCGGTCATGCCCACCGCGTTCATCAGGTTGCCGGCGAGGATGAACAGCGGAATCGCCATCAGCGAGAAGCTGTTGAGCCCGCCGAAGAACTGCTGCGGCAGCATGCGCGCGACCAGGCCGGGATCGATGAAGACGAAGCCCACCAGCGCGGTGACGATCAGGGTCAGGAACAGCGGCAGGCCGAGTAGGGTATTGGCGAGCAGCGCGGCGAACATGGTCGCGACCATCATGGGCGGGCCTCCGGCGGGGTCGCTGCGCTATCGGTGCTCTCGTCACTACCGGGCTGCGGCAGCGCCCGCGGCCCGTACAGCAGCACCTGCAGCGCCAGCAGGCCGAAGCCCAGCGGCATGACCAGCATGGGAATGGTGCGGCTGATCCCCAGGCCCTGGGAGGTGAAGTAGCCCACCGAGAGCGCGTAGTGCCAGCTCCACCAGGTGAGCGCCACGGCCAGCGCCAGGGTCAGCAGCCACTGGTAGCCCAGCAGCAGGCGGCGGGCGGTGTTGCCCAGGTGGCGCTCGAGCAGGGCCACGCGCATGTGCTCGCCGCGCACCCAGACGCTGCCGGCGATCAGCAGGGTCGAGGCGATCAGGCAGTAGCGGGCGAGCTCGTCGCTCCAGATCGGCGCCTGGCCGACCAGGTAGCGCGTGACGACGCCGTAGAGGATGTCGATCAGGGTGACGACGAGCGCCACGCCGCCCAGCGCGGTGGTCAGTCGCCCCAGCAGGCTCAGCAGGGTATCTCGGAACATGGTGGCTTCGCGCGCCGCCGGCAGTTCGCCGCGGCGCGCGCCTCTTGGCAGTAGGAGGGAAGGGCGGGCGCGGTCAGCGCGCTATCACTGGGAGAGCAGTCCTTGCTGGCCGGCGTCGTCGAGTGCGGTCTCGATCCACTGGCGGTCGATGCCCTGATCCTCCTGCAGCCAGCGGATATAGGCCGGCTGCCCCTTGTCGCGGAAGGCGGCGAGATCCTCGGCCGAAGGCTCGATCACCTCCATGCCCTGATCGGCCAGGAACTGGATACGCGCGTCGACCCGCTTCTCGACATCCTCGCGGTTGAGCGCATTGGCCTCCTTCACCGCGGCGTCGAGCGCCTGGCGGTCGGCGTCGGAGAGGCCCTCGTACCAGCTCCCGTTGGCGACCAGGAACTGATCCGAGTACTGCACGTTGGCCAGCGTCAGGTACTTCTGCACCTCGTAGAGACTGCCCATGATGATGTACATCGGCGGGTTCATCTGGCCATCGGCGACGTTGGTCTTCAGCCCCATGTAGGTGTCGCTCCAGGGGATCGGGGTGCCGGAGGCGCCGAACGCCTCGTAGAGCGCCACCTGGCTCGGGTCCATGGCGCGGAAGCGCAGCCCCTTGAAGTCGTCCGGGTTATGGATCGGACGCTTGGAGTTGGTGAAGTCGAGAAAGCCACCCTCCTCGATCACACCCAGCAGTTCGGCCCCGGTGCGCTGCTTGAGCGCGCCTTCGACCTGTTTCCAGTACTCGCCCTCGTCGAAGAAACGGTGGGCGGCCTGATAGTCCTCGAACAGAAACGGGATCGCGCTGACATAGATCTCGGGCACGATCGGCGACAGCCCGGCGAAAGAGGCGATATTGAGGCTGGGGGTGTTGATCACCTGCTCCATGCGCTCCTGCTCCTCGCCGAGCATGGAGTTGGGGTAGAGCTTGAGCTGGATGTCGCCGTCGCTCTTCTCCTCGACCAGCCGCTTGAGATTGGTGGCGAACAGATGCACGGCGTTCTTGTCGGCGTCGGGCGGCCCGTTGTAGCTCAGGTTGAGCGTGGTGGCGGCGTTGACCGGGCTGGTCACGGCCAACAGACCCGTGGCGAGGGCGGCCAGCAGGGCCTGTTGTAGACCACCAAGGCGGCGCTTGGACAGGGGCATGGAGCTTCTCCTTGTTATTGTCGGAGGACTCGTTGTCGGAGGACTCGGTGTCTGAAAAGTCGTCGCAAGAGTCATTGTCGGGCGAACCGGGGCGGCGCGGCGCAGGCCGCACTGCCAACGCTACCCTAGCTGTTGCCTCGTTGACCTTTCAATGTCATGCCTGTTGCCTTTGAAGCAACACGCGGGGCGTCGCCGCTGAAAAAGCGCATGCTGGCGCGCAGATGCTTGATAAAGGCCTGGGCCGCCAGCGTCAGCGGGCGCTCGGCCTGGCTGACGATACGGGTGCGGGCGTCGCTGAGCAGACGCGGCTCGACCTCGCGCACCACGATGCTGCCCTCGCCGATCTCCTCGACCACGCTGAGCTCGGGCATGAAGGCCACGCCCAGCCCCGAGCGCACGAAGTTCTTGAGCACCGAGACCGAGTTGGTCTTCATGCGTGGGCGGAACGCCAGGTGCGCCTGATAGAGCGCCATGCCGACCAGTTGGCCCATACCGGTGTGGCCATCGATCAGCGCCAGCGGATGCTCGGCGATCGCCGCCAGCGGTAGCGGTGTGGTCGTTGCCGCCAGGGAATGGCCGGCTGGCAGGATCAGATCGAGTGGCTGGCGGCGGTCGATGTGCGAGATCAACTGCGGATCTTCCGGCGGTGCATACAGCAGCGCCAGATCCACCGCGTCCTCCTTCACCAGCATCATCGCCTCGGAGAGCCCGGCCATGCGCACCTCGATCTCCAACCCGGGGTAGGTGGTGAGGAAGTGCTGCAGCGGCGTCGAGATCAAATCGGCGATGAAGCCTTCACCCACTGCGACGCGCACCTCGCCGCGCTCGAGGTTCTGTAGCGCGTTGAGACGCGACAGGGTGGCGCGCTCGGCGGCGCGCTGATCACGGTAGTGGCGCAGCAGCAGCTCGCCGGCCGGGGTCAGGGTGGCGCGTGCCGCACGCGCCAGCACGGCGGTTCCCAGCTCCTCTTCGAGCCCGCGCAGCTGGCGGCTCAGCGCCGAGGGGTTGACCCCCAGATGCGCCGCGGCACGCCGCAGCGAACCGTGATGGACGACGGCATCGAGATACTCCAGGGCACGGGTCTTGAACGGGCTCATCGTTGCCTCGGCCAGGTGGGCGGTAACGCCGCCCGTGAGCGGGCGGCGTGGCCATTATCCTCCTCCGGTGCGCCCATGCCCATGTCGGGCCCCGGTTGGGCGCTACGCCTGGCGCGAGGCCCCGTGAGCCATTACGGATGGCCGAGGGGGGCAGACCCGGCGTCGCCACGGTGGCTGGCGCGTGTAACCCTATTGCGCCGCCAGTGCAAGCACCGTGTCTCACGCTATCGGACAATTGATTAAACGCTAATTGAGGAACTAACCTCAGGCGACTGCCCGCTGGGCCTAGCCGTGGCGGGCAATGCGACAACGATAAACGCATAACAAACGGCCACAAGCCGACAAAGACAATGACAGCGACCGCTGTGCAGGAGAATCTCCAATGAAAAAGACGCTGCTGGCTGCCGGTGTGGCGGCCATGATGATGGGTGCGACCCCGGTCATGGCCAAGACGCTGGTCTACTGCTCCGAAGGCTCGCCGGAGGGCTTCGACCCCGCGATCTACACCACCGGTACCACCTTCGACGCGACCAGCGAGACGGTCTTCAACATGCTGGTGCAGTTCAAGCCGGGCACCACCGAGCTGGAGCCGGCCATCGCCAAGAGCTGGGAAGTCTCCGACGACGGCCTGAGCGTGACTTTCCATCTGCGTGACGACGTCAAGTTCCAGACCACCGACTTCTTCACCCCCAGCCGACCGCTCAACGCCGACGACGTGATCTGGAGCTTCGAGCGCCAGATGGACAAGGACAACCCCTACTACAAGCTCGCCAACGGCAACTTCGAGTACTTCAACGCGATGTCGATGGGAGAGCTGATCAAGTCGATCGAGAAGGTCGACGACCATACCGTCAAGTTCGTGCTGACCGAGCCCAATGCGCCGTTCCTGGCCAACCTGGCGATGCCTTTCGCTGCGATCCACTCCCAGGAGTACGAGCAGCAGCTGATCGACGAGGGCAAGCCGCAGCAGGCCAACCAGCAGCCGATCGGCACCGGCCCGTTCCAGTTCGTCGCCTATCGTGAAGACGCAGCGATCCGCTACCAGGCCAACCCGGACTACTTCCGCGGCAAGCAGCCGATCGACAACCTGGTCTTCGCCATCACCCCGGATGCCCAGGTGCGCTACCAGAAGCTGATGGCGGGCGAGTGCCAGGTGATGCCGTTCCCCAATCCGTCCGACGTCCAGGCGATGAAAAAGAACGACGAGATCAAGGTGCTCCAGGAGCCGGGTCTCAACGTCGCCTATCTCGCCTACAACACCCAGCAGAAGCCGTTCGATCAGCCGGAAGTGCGCCGCGCACTCAATATGGCGATCAACAAGCAGGCGATCATCGACGCGGTGTTCCAGGGCGCGGGGGAAGTGGCCAAGAACCCGATTCCGCCGACCATGTGGAGCTACAACGACGCCGTCAAGGATGACCCCTACGACCCCGAGAAGGCCAAGCAGATGCTGGCGGATGCCGGGGTGAAGAACCTGAAGATGGATATCTGGGCGATGCCGGTCCAGCGCCCCTACATGCCCAACGCCCGGCGTGCCGCCGAGCTGATGCAGGCGGATCTGGCCAAGGTCGGGGTCGACGTCAATATCGTCACCTACGAGTGGGGCGAGTACCTCAAGCGCGCCTCCGCCGTCGACCGCAAGGGCGCGGTGATCCTGGGCTGGACCGGTGACAACGGCGATCCGGACAACTTCATGGGGACGCTCTTGAGCTGTGCCGGCGTGGGCGGGGCCAACCGCTCGCAGTGGTGCTACAAGCCGTTCGACGATCTGATCCAGCAGGCGCGTACGCTGGACGACCAGGCCGAGCGCGCCAAGCTCTACGAGAAGGCGCAGGTGATCTTCAAGCAGCAGGCGCCGTGGGACACCCTGGCCCACTCGACGGTGTTCATGCCGATCCGCAAGGAGGTCACCGGCTATGTGATCAATCCGCTGGGTCTGCATAGCTTCGAAGGCGTCGACATCCAAGAGTAACTCCCTCCCTTCGCGGACACGGGGCAGCCTGGCGGCTGTCCCGTGTCCGCGCATGACTAGTCAGACCCTCACTATGTTCAAGTTCATTCTGGTCAAGCTGGCTCAGCTAGTGCCGACCTTCATCGGCGTCACCATCGTGGCGTTCGCCTTCATTCGCCTGTTGCCGGGCGATCCGATCCTGCTGATGGCGGGCGAGCGCGGGATCTCCGCCGAGCGCTACGCCCAGCTCCAGGCGCAGTTCGGTTTCGACCGGCCGCTGCCGGTGCAGTACTGGGAATTCCTCAAGGGGCTCCTGCACGGCGACCTGGGCAACTCGCTGGTCACCCACTCGCCGGTGGTCCACGAGTTCTTCAGCCGCTTCCCGGCGACCCTGGAGCTGTCGTTGTTCGCGCTCACCTTCGCCGTGATCATCGGCCTGCCGGCCGGAGTGCTGGCGGCGATCCGGCGCGGCAAGACGCTCGACCACACCGTGGTCGGCATCAGCCTGACCGGCTACTCGATGCCGATCTTCTGGTGGGGCCTGCTGCTGATCATGTTCTTCTCCGGCACCCTCGGCTGGACCCCGGTCTCCGGGCGTATCTCCTTCCTGTACTTCATCGAGCCGGTCACCGGCTTCATGACCATCGACACCCTGCTCGCCGGTGACTGGGGCGCCTTTCTCTCGGCGCTGCACCACCTCATCCTGCCCGCCATCGTGCTCGGCACCATTCCGCTGGCGGTGATCGCGCGTCAGACCCGCTCCTCGATGCTCGAGGTGCTGGGTGAGGACTACGTGCGCACGGCGCGGGCCAAGGGGCTCTCCAGCTACCGCGTGATCATGGTGCACACCCTGCGCAATGCGCTGATCTCGGTGGTCACGGTGATCGGGCTGCAGGTGGGGCTGCTGCTGGCCGGGGCGATCCTGACCGAGACGATCTTCTCGTGGCCGGGCATCGGCAAGTGGATGATCGATGCGATCTCGCGGCGCGACTACCCCTCGGTGCAGGGCGGTCTGGTGCTGATCGCGTTCATCGTGATGATCGTCAATCTGCTGGTGGATGTGGCCTATGGGGTCATCAATCCGCGCATCCGTCACTGAGGGCCCAAAAAATGGCTGCAATTTCTACCCCTGCCGCGCCCGGGACCTTTCGCTATCAGCTGGGCAGCTTCTGGAAGGATTTCAGCGCCAGTCGCGGCGCCCTGGTCGGGCTGATCTTCATCGCGCTGGTGTTTCTGGTAGCTCTGCTGGCGCCCTGGGTGGCGCCCCACGACCCGGCACTGCAGGACCGCTCGGCACTGCTGGTGCCGCCGGTGTGGCACGCCGAAGGCAGCTGGCGTTACATCCTGGGCACCGATGCGGTGGGCCGCGACATTCTCTCGCGACTGATCTATGGCGCCCGCTACTCGCTCTCGATCAGTGCCATGGTAGTGCTGATCTCGATGTGCGGCGGCATCTTCCTGGGGCTGCTGGCGGGCTACTTCCGTGGCTGGGTCGAGACCGTGATCACCCGCGTGATGGACGTGGTGCTGGCCTTTCCCAGCCTGCTGCTGGCGCTGGGTCTGGTGGCGATCCTGAGCCCGGGGCTGACCAGCGCGATGATCGCCATCGCGCTGGTACAGCTGCCCTATTTCGTGCGCCTGACGCGCGCTGCGGTGATCGGCGAGAAGAGCCGCGAGTACGTCACCGCCAGCCGTCTGGCCGGGGCCGGCCACATGCGCCTGATGTTCAACACCCTGCTGCCCAACTGCATGGCGCCGCTGATCGTGCAGGCGACCCTGTCGTTCTCCACCGCGATCCTGGATATCGCCGCGCTGGGCTTTCTGGGCATGGGCGTGCAACCGCCGACCCCCGAGTGGGGCGCAATGCTGGCCAACGCGCGCGAGTTCATGGGGAGCGCCTACTGGGCGGTCACCTTCCCGGGGCTGATCATTCTGCTGACCGTGCTGATGATCAACCTGATGGGCGACGGGCTGCGCGATGCGCTGGACCCGAAGATGAAACGATCGTGAGCGCCTCGCCCACCCCGGCGCCTGGCGTCCGGGGCGGGCACGGCGACGCGATGAGGAGTTCACATGGCATTACTTGATATCGCAGGCCTGAGCGTTCGGTTCCAGACCAACAGCGGCCTGTTCACGGCGGTCGAGAACGTCGACATCCAGGTCGACCACGGTGACGTGCTCTCGATCGTGGGCGAGTCCGGCTCGGGCAAGTCGGTCTCGATGCTGGCGACCATGGGGCTGCTGCCGTGGACCGCCCAGGTCAGCGCCGAGCGCATGGCCTTCGACGGCCAGGATCTGCAGCAGCTGGGCTCGCGTCAGCGCCGGCGCATCGTCGGCGGCGAGATGTCGATGATCTTTCAGGAGCCGATGAGCAGCCTGAACCCGTGCTTCACCGTGGGCACCCAGATCGACGAGATGATCAAGCAGCACAAGGGCGGCTCGCGCCGCGAGCGCCACGAGCGGGCGCTGGAGCTACTCGCCCAGGTGGGGATTCCCGACCCGGCGCGGCGGATCAAGGCGTATCCGCATCAGCTCTCCGGCGGCATGAGTCAGCGGGTGATGATCGCCATGGCGATCTCCTGCGACCCGCGGCTGCTGATCGCCGACGAGCCGACCACGGCGCTGGATGTCACCATTCAGGCCCAGATCCTCGAACTGCTGCTCAAGCTGCAGGAGGAGAAGGGCATGGCGCTGATCCTGATCACCCATGACATGGGTGTGGTTGCGGAGACCGCCAAGCAGGTGATCGTGCAGTACGCCGGGCGCCAGGTGGAACAGCAGGAGGTGAGATCGCTGTTCGCCCATCCGCGCCATCCCTACACCGAGGCGCTGCTCTCGGCCCTGCCGGAGCGCGCCGCGGGGCAGACGCGGCTGCCGACCATCCCCGGCGTGGTGCCGGGCCAGCACGACCGCCCCACGGGCTGCCTGTTCAACCCGCGCTGTCGCTATGCCACCGAGCGCTGCCGCGAGGTGGAGCCGGTGGCGGCGCCGGACGACCCGGCGCGCACGCTGTGCCACTATCCGCTCGGGCGGCCGGATGCCGAGCCATCCTCCGGACCTTCACCCGGCGTCTCGCCCGAGACATCTTCCCCGTCGCGACCGGAGGTGCGTCCATGAGCCGTGAAGCGGTACTGCGCGCGCGTCATCTGACGCGCTACTACGAGATCAAGGGTGGGCCCTTCTCCAAGCCGGCCACGGTCAAGGCGCTCAACGAGGCCTCGTTCGAGCTGTTCGCGGGTCAGACGCTGGCGGTGGTCGGCGAGTCGGGCTGTGGCAAGTCGACCCTGGCCCGGGTGCTGACGATGATCGAGCCGCCCACCAGTGGCGAGCTGACCATCAACGGCCAGGCGGTGGCGCTCAAGCCGGGGCAACGTCCACCGGCGGCGCTGCGCCGCGAGGTGCAGATCATCTTCCAGAACCCTTATGGCTCGCTCAACCCGCGCAAGACCGTGGCGACCATGCTGGAGGAGCCGCTCAAGCTCAACCGTCGTGAGATGAGCGCCAGCGAGCGGCGCACGGCGGCGCTGGAGATGATCGAGAAGGTGGGCCTGCGGCCCGAGCACGCCGACCGCTACCCACACATGTTCTCCGGCGGCCAGCGCCAGCGTATCGCGATCGCCCGGGCGCTGATGCTCAACCCCAAGATCCTGGTGCTCGACGAACCGGTCTCGGCGCTGGATCTGTCGATCCAGGCCCAGGTGCTCAATCTGCTGGCGGATCTGCAGGAGGAGTTCGGGCTGGCCTACGTGTTCATCTCCCACGACCTCTCGGTGGTGCGGCGCATCGCCGACGACGTCATCGTGATGTACTTCGGCCAGCCGGTGGAGACGGGGCCGGCGGAGACGGTGTTCAGTCAGCCGCGCCACCCTTACACCCAGGCGCTGTTCTCGGCCACCCCGGTCGCCGATCCCAACCGGCGTCGCGAGCGGGTGCGGCTCAAGGGCGAGCCGCCCTCGCCGCTGGCGCCGCCGCCGGGCTGCCCGTTCGCCCCGCGCTGCCATCGTGCCACCGAGGCCTGCAGCCGCACCGACCCGCCGCTGGAGCCGGTGGACGATGCGGTCAGCGTGGCCTGTATCCATGTCGAGACCCGAGCCAGCCAGGCGGCTTCCTGAACTCGTCGGCCCGATGCCCTCTCAGGCGATGCTCGATGTCGCCGCCGACGTGTCGGCGCTGAGGCGCGCCCGCCGTGCCACACGGCGCTCCTCGGCGTCGAACAGGTGCAGCGGGCCGTCGACCGCGAGCCGTATCTCGCTGCCCTCGCGCAGTGCCGCGGCCTCCAGTGTGGCCAGCGGCAGCCGTGCGGTGAGCGGTGCGTCGAGTCCCGGCAGGCGGCAGTAGGCCAGGGCATCCACCCCCAGGCGTTCGATCATCTCCAGCGTGACCGCGAACTCGCCCTGCGGGTCGAGGCGCAGGTGCTCCGGGCGCACCCCTAGGGTGGCGGCAGCGGGGGGCTCGGCGGCGTCTGCGCTCGCCGCCGTATCGGCCTTGGTTTCGGGGGCTGTCTCGATGATTTCGGTCTTGAGTGCTTCTGTGTCGAGGATCAGGCCGCCGGGCAGCCGTGCACGGCCGTCGGCCTGGGTCACCGGCAGCAGGTTCATCGCCGGTGAGCCGATGAAGCGCGCCACGAAGCAGCTGGCGGGTGTCTCGAACAGGCTCATCGGGGTGCCGATCTGCTCGATCCGGCCATCGCGCAGCACCACTAAACGGTCGGCCAGGGTCATCGCCTCGACCTGATCGTGGGTGACATAGAGCATGCTCGCACCCAGGCGCTGCTGCAGGCGCCGAATCTCCAGGCGCATCTGCACGCGCAGCGCGGCGTCGAGATTGGAGAGCGGCTCGTCGAACAGGAACACGCGCGGCTCGCGCACGATCGCCCGGCCCATCGCCACGCGCTGGCGCTGGCCGCCGGAGAGCTGGCGTGGGCGGCGTTCGAGCAATGCCTCGATCCCCAGCAGGGCCGCGGCCTCGCGCACCCGGCGCGTGATCTCCTCGCGCGGGCGCTTCTGCAGCTTGAGCGCATAGGCCATGTTGTCGAACACGCTCATGTGCGGGTAGAGGGCGTAGTTCTGGAACACCATCGCGACCCCGCGCTGGGCCGGCTCCAGCTGGTTGGCCAGCGTCCCGCCGATTCTCAGCTCGCCGTCGCTGATCGTCTCGAGCCCCGCCACCATCCGCAGGAAGGTCGACTTCCCGCAGCCCGAAGGGCCTACCACGACCATCAGCTCCCCGGGTTCTAGGGTCAGGTCGATACCATCGACGGCGCGCTGGCCGCCCTTGTAGGTCTTGACGAGCTGGCGACAGGTCAGTGTGGCCATGGGTCGAGTCTCTCTGCGTTGAAGGTCACTTTTCGGCATCGGTCAGCCCGCGCACGAAGAAGCGCTGCATGGCGACGATCACCACCACCGGGGGCAGGACCGTGAGCACCGTCATCGCGGTGGCCAGTTGCCACGGTGGCAGGGTGTCGGTGGACTGCACCAGGTTCTTCAGACTGATCACGGCGGTGGCGTGATCGGGCGAGTTGGCCGCCAGCAGCGGCCACAGATACTGGTTCCAGCCGTAGATGAACATGATCACGAACAGTGCCGCGAGATTGGTCCGCGACAGCGGCAGCACGAAATCCTTGAGAAAGCGCAGCGGCCCGGCGCCATCCAGCCGCGCCGCCTCGAACAGCTCCGACGGCAGGCTCAGAAAGCACTGGCGTAGCAGGAAGGTGGCGGTGGCCGAGGCGATCAGCGGCAGGATCATCCCGGCGTAGGTGTCGATCAGCCCGAAGCGCGCCACCACGCCGTAGGTCGGCACGATGCGCACCTCCACCGGCAGCATCAGGGTGACGAAGATCAGCCAGAAGCAGAGTGTGCGGCAGGGGAAACGGAAGAACACGATGGCGTAGGCGGCCAGCAGCGAGATCGCGATCTTGCCCAGCGCGATGCCCAGCGCCATCACCAGCGAGTTGCCGAGCAGGCGCAGCGCACTGACCCCCAGCCCGGGCATCGGCTGGGACAGTAGCTGCCAGTAGTTGGCGAGCCCCTGGTCACCGAACCACAGCGGGGCGATGCCGCTCTGCAGGTCGCCGGCACTGTGGGTGGAGGCGGTGAGTGCGAGCCACAGTGGCAGCCCGAAGATCACCGCGCCAATGATCAGCAGCAGATGGGTGAGGCCGTCGAGGCCGGGACGACGATAGCGCATCAGTAGGCGACCCTGCGTTCGAGGTAGCGGAACTGGATGAAGGTGAGCACCCCGACCAATATCATCAGCAGCACCGACTGGGCGCTGGAACCGCCCAGGTCACGGCCGACGAAGCCATCCTCGTAGAGCTTGTAGACCAGCGTGCGCGTGGCGCCGCCGGGGCCGCCCAGGGTGGTGCTGTCGATGGTGGCGAAGGTCTCGAACAGTACGTAGACACTGTTCATCACCAGCAGGAAAAAGGCGGTCGGCGACAATAGCGGCAGGGTGATACCGAAGAAGCGCCGGAAGGGGCCCGCGCCGTCGATGGCGGCGGCTTCGAGCAGCGAGGCGGGGATCATCTGCAGCCCGGCGAGAAAGAACACGAAGTTGTAGCTCATCTGCTGCCAGATCGAGGCGATCACCACCAGCGCCAGCGCCTGGCCGGGATCGAGCTGGGCATCCCAGTGCACGCCGATGGCGGCCAGGGCGTGGGTCAGCACGCCGAGCACCGGGTCGAACATGAACAGCCACAGAAGACCCGCCACCGCCGGCGCCACGGCATAGGGCCAGGTCAGCAGCACGCGATAGAGCCTGGCGCCATGGAGCACGCGGTCGGCGAGCACCGCCAGCAGCAGCGCCAGGCCCATGGCGCCTGCCGCCACCAGCAGACTGAACAGCGCGGTGACGCCGAAGGCGTGCCAGTAGCCGGGGGAGGCGAGCACGTGCTGGAAGTTGGCGAGCCCGACGAAGCGCTCGCCGAGGCCGAAGGCATCCTGCACGTAGAACGCCTGGCGCAGCGATTCGGCGGCGGGCCAGAAAAAGAAGATGGCGACCACGACGAGCTGGGGCGCCAGCAGCAGCCACGGGGTGAGGGAGTGACGTTCGAAGGTGGTCATCTTGATCGGCAGCGGGCGGCTTGCGCCGCCCGCTTTCAGGGACTCAGCAGGAGAAAGGGGTGTCGACGCCGGAAATGGGTGCCTAGTTCGAGACGCTGCGCTCGAACTGCTCGAGCTCCGCATTGCCACGCTTGGCGGCGGTGGTCAGCGCCTGGGCAGCGGTTTCGCTGCCGTTGAACGCCTTCTCCAGCTGCTCGGCGATGATATTGCGGATCTGCGGCATGTTGCCCAGGCGCAGGCCGCGGCCGTTGTCATCCGGCGTGCCCCGGGTCAGCTGGTCGATCGCCACGCTGGCGCCCGGCGTCTTGGCGTAGAAGCCATCGTCTTTCAGGCGCTGGTAGGCCGCGGTAGTGATCGGCACATAGCCGGTGAAGCTGGCCCAGTCGGCCTGCACCGCCGGTGAGGAGAGGAAGTTCATGAATTCGGCCACGCCTTTGTAGACCGCGTCCGACTGCCCCCGCATGACCCACAGCGAGGCCCCACCGATGATCGAGTTCCGGGGCTGGCTCACCGCATTGGCGTCATAGGGCAGCGGCGCGATGCCGAAGCCGAACTTGCCCTTGGCGGCCTCCTGGATGCCGGCGCGCGAGGCGGAGGAGGTGGTCAGCATGGCGCAGCGGCCCGACTGGAAGCGCTTGGTGCCGTTGTCGGCGCGGCCGCCATACTCGAAGGCGTGGCTCTTCTGCCACTCGGCCAGATCCTGGATATGGGCCACCGTGGCCGGCTGCTGGTCGAACACCAGGCGGGCGTCGGTGCCATTGAAGCCGTTGGCCTGGGTGGCGAAGGGCAGGTCATTGACCGCGCTGAAGTTCTCAAGCTGGGTCCAGCTCGGCCAGGCGGTGGTCAGGCCGCACTCGGCGGCGCCGCTCTCGACCAGCTTGTGGGCGTCCTTGCCGAGCTCGGCCCAGGTCTTGGGCGGCGTCTCGATGCCGGCCTTGGCGAAGGCGTCCTGGTTGTAATAGAGCACCGGGGTGGAGGAGTTGAACGGCATCGACAGCATATGACCGTCGCTCGAGGTGTAGTAGCTCTTCACCGCCGGCAGGAAGGCGTCGGGATCGAACGGCGTGTCGGTGTCCTGCATCAGCTGGTAGACCGGATAGATCGCGCCCTTGGCGCTCATCATCGTCGCCGTGCCGACTTCGAACACCTGGGTGATCGCCGGCGCCTGGCCGGCGCGGAAGGCGGCGATGGTCGCGGTCAGGTTGTCGCTGTAGCTGCCCTTGTAGACGGGCTTGACCACATAGTCGTCCTGGGAGGCGTTGAATTCGTCGGCGATGGCGTTGACCTTCTCGCCGAGTACGCCCTCCATGGCGTGCCACCAGGTGATGGTGGTGGCGGCCTGGGCCGAGGGGGAGAGGGATAGCGCGGTGACAGCGACGAACGGAAGCAGGTGGCTAAGGCGCACGGTGACATCTCCTGACAGGGCGTTACAGGGTGTGGTGCGTACCCTAGGACGGCACGATGTCAGTACTGTGACATTCGGATGTCACGGGGATGATGGCGTCGTGACTGCGAGATGACGGCACGAGGTCAACGACGTCGGCAGGGCACGGCGCGCGCCCTGCCGTTATCGTTCAGGTTGCCGCCTGGGGGGCCTCCGGTGCGCCTTCGATCACCCGTTCGAAGGTACGCAGGCGTTTGACGATCGAGAGCAGCTCGATGATGGTCGACCAGGAGTTGACCAGATACTGGAAGGAGTCGCGCACCTGGCCGAAGACGTTGAGGATCTGCTGCAGCAGACCCAAGGTCAGCTTGCCGGCGACGATCGAGGGTGCCAGCACGATGAAGGCGAAGACCACGTCCGCCTGCAGATAGAAGATGCGCGCGATATTGAAGTAGGCATAGTGCCAGTAGAGCCGAAAGTAGTTGCGCCGTACCGCCTGGAACAGCTCCGCCACGGTGGCCGGCCGGGCGCGCTCGGCGGCGTCCTCGCCGTAGACCAGCTCCTTGCGGTAGGCCGCCTCCACCCGCTGGTTGCGAAACTCCAGCCCCGGCAGCTTGATCCCCGCCAGTGACAGAAACAGGGTGCCGAACAGCGACCAGGCGATCGCCGACCACACCAGAGCGTTGGAGACGTGCCCGATCAGCGGCAGCTCGGTGATGTTGTGCGACATCGTCACCAGCAGTGGCAGGAAGGCGATCAGCGTCAGCACCGACTTGAGCAGACTCACGCCCAGCCCCTCCAGCGTGGTGGAAAAACGCATGGTGTCTTCCTGGACGCGCTGGGCCGCGCCCTCGACGTGGCGCAGGCGCGACCAGTGGTGCATGTAGTAGTCGTTCATCGCCCAGCGCCAGCGGAAGATGTAGTGGCTGACGAAGAACAGGTTGAACACGCCCACCGTGACCGCGACGAAGGCGATCCCGGCGAAGGCGAGCATTTCGCGGTAGAGATCGGCCGCGCTCACCGAGCTGTCACCGCCCAGGGCCTGCTGCACCATGTCCCAGAACGGCCCGTACCAGGCGTTGACCGCGACGCTGGTCTGAACCGAGAAGTAGGTCATGAACACGATCAGCGCGCTGCCGAGAATCGACCAGCGCTGCCAGCGGTGCGGGCTGAACCGGAACCAGGCCGCAGCGAAGAGCGCAGTGCACAGCGCATAGTAGAGATAGAACCATAAAAACGACGGGGCCCAGAAGCGCGAGACGTCGATCGGCAGCTCGGCGCCGGGGGCCAGCGGAGGCAGGCCGATGACGGCGCCCCAGGCGTTGGCGGTGGTGTCCCAGAGCACCAGGCACAGCAGGGACCAGACGAGCGCACTGACGGCGAGCAGCGCGGGTCGGGGAAAGAAGGATCGAAACACGGTGACGTCCTGAGCGGCGATGGGAGCGGGCCCGGGATCGCGGGCCCCTCTCCATCGACCGTGACGCGCGCGTTACGTTCCCTTACCGGCCATTACCCGCGTCTCGCGGGCTGCCACCGGGAGAGTGGCGGTACCCGCTAACGGGCCATCGTCTCAGGTGATATCGACCTGGTAGCGGAAGGTCTCGGCATTCCCCAGGGTGCGGCGGTACTCCAGCGGGGTGCCGTCGTAACCCAGTGCCAGGCGCTCGATGTTCACCACCGGTGCTCCCTGGGCGATCTCCAGCGCCTCGGCGGTGCGGGCGTCGGCGGTCTCCACGGTGAGGGTCTCGCGCGCCGAGGCCACCAGCTGGCCGCACTGGGTCTCGTAGAAGGGGTAGAGCAGATTGCCGAACGCTTCCGGCTCCACCGACATCAATCCGCCGAAGCGTGACGCCGGCAACCAGATCTCCTCCCGCGAGACGTTGCTGCCGCCGATCTGACGCAGCCGTTCGAGCCGGATCACCTCGCTCTCCGGGGCGAGCTCCAGTGCCTGGGCCACGCTCTCCGAGGCCTGGATTCGGGTTCGACTCAGAATTCGACTGGTGGGTACCTGGCGTTCGCCGAGCGTATCCACCTGGCGGAAGAAGCGGAACAGAGAGCCCTGGAAGTTGGGGCGGCGAATGAAGGTGCCGCGACCCTGGCTGCGTTCCATCAGGCCGTCCCGGACCAGGGTGTCCACGGCCTTGCGCAGGGTGCCCACCGCCACGCCGTACTGTTTGGTGAGTTCCGCTTCGGTGGGGATGGCGATGCCGGGGGTCCACTCCCCAGAGGCGATGCGCGAAAGCATGTCGTCGCGCAGGCGCTGATAGAGCGGCAGACGTTCGTCGGTCTGCGTGCCCGAAGTTCTCATCACGTTGGGTTCCCTGCCTGTTATTCATCTCAATGTATCACCTTTAGTCGTAGGTAACGCCAAGTGCGACTAAAAGCGTGTATGCTGAGAATTCAACTATTCATATATATGAATAGTTGGGTCGAAGCGACCGCATGTGCTCGATTGCACAGGTTTATATCACGTGATTCAAGGATTCCTAGATGCAGTCTACTGCCAAGGTCGTGACGGGCGTTGATACTCACGCTCACATCTTCCAGCGCGATCTGACGCTGGCTGAGGGGCGGCGCTACAGCCCGGACTACGACGCCAAGGTGGAAACGTATCTGGCACATCTGGACCGCTGTGGCCTGTCGCACGGTGTCCTGGTGCAGCCCAGCTTTCTCGGTACCGACAACGACTATCTGGTGGCGGCGCTACGCCGTTATCCCGAGCGGCTGCGCGGCACCGCGGTGGTCGAGCCGACGATCTCCGCCGCGGCGCTGGACACGCTGGCCGACGCCGGGGTGGTGAGCGTGCGCCTCAACCTGATCGGCAAGACGCTCGACGACTACGCCTCGGCAGCGTGGCAGCGATTCTTCACGGATCTGGCCCGGCGCCGCTGGTCGGTGGAGATCCAGCGCGGGATGGAGGATCTCGACAGCGTGGTGGCACCGATCCTGGGCGCTGGCTGCGACGTGGTGATCGATCACTTCGGCCTGCCGGGCGGGGAGATCGATCCGGTGAACCCGGCGCATCGCGCCCTGCTGTCACGGATGGCGTACCAGCCGCTGTGGGTCAAGCTGTCGGCCACCTATCGCAGCCGCTCGAGTCTGGATCAGGCGAGCCGTTCGATCGAGCGCCTGCGCGACGCCTACGGCCACAGTGAGAACCTGCTGTGGGGCAGTGACTGGCCGCACACCCGCTTCGAGGCCGACACCGACTACGACGCCCAGTTCGCGCTGCTGGAGAGACTGCTGCCCGACCCGGTGGAGCGCCGCCAGGTGCTGGTCGACAACCCGGCGCGGCTGTTTCGGATCGCGCTGAGCGGGGAGTGAATGACAGAGACATGAGCGTCCGCCTGCGCAGGCACGCCAATAACATCACACCGGGAGCCGGATGCGCCGGTACCGGGATCACGCACGAGGGGAACTGACATGATGAGTCTGCTGGTGGTGGGGGCGATCATCGTCTCCATCGTTCTCGGTTACCGCTTCAAGCTCAATATCGGGCTGTTCGCGATCGCCTTTGCCTATCTGATCGGCTGCTTCGGGATGGGCATGAGTCCCAAGGAGGTGATCGCCACCTGGCCGCTGAAGATCTTCTTCATCATCTTTTCGGTCTGCCTGTTCTACAGCTTCGCCATCGTCAACGGCACCCTGGAGAAGCTCGCCGAGCATCTGATGTATCGCTGCCGCAACGTGCCCAGCCTGATGCCGTTCGCGATCTTCCTCGCCGCCACGGTGATCTCCGGGCTCGGCGCCGGCTACTACACCGTGCTGGCGTTCATGGCGCCGATCACTTTGCTGCTGTGCAATCGCACCGGGCTTAGCCTGATCGTCGGCGGCATGGCGGTGAACTACGGCGCGCTGGCCGGGGCCAACTTCGTCTCCAGCCAGAGCGGGATCATCTTCCGCACCCTGATGACCAGCGCCGGGGTTTCCGACAACCAGGCCTTCCTCAACGCCCTGGGTATCTTCGCCAGTACTCTGATCGTGCCGGTGGTGGTACTCGCCGGGCTGATCGTGGTCGGGCGCCGGCGCGGCAGCGCGGTGGCCTCACTGGAACATGTCGAACGCCCGTCGCCGCTCAACCGCGAGCAGAAGACCACCCTGACCCTGACCCTGATCATGATGGCCACAGTGCTGCTGCCGCCGATCGCCAGCCTGCTGCTGCCGGACAATGCCGCGGTCGCTTTCGTCAACGCCAAGGTCGACATCGGCCTGATCGCCAGCGTGTTCTCGGTCATCGCGCTGCTGCTCAAGCTGGGCGACGAGCGTCAGGCGATCGCCTCGCTGCCGTGGGGCACCATCATCATGATCTGCGGGGTCGGCATGCTGATCTCGGTGGCGATCAAGGCCGGCACCATCGATCTGCTGGGTTCGTGGATCGGCACCAATATTCCGCCGGCGCTGATCCCGGTCGCCTTCGGCGTGGCGGCGGCGCTGATGTCGCTGTTCGCCAGCACGCTGGGCGTAGTCACTCCGGCGCTCTTCCCGCTGGTGCTGCCGATCGCCAACACCCTGGCCATCGATCCGATGATCATCTTCATCGCCATCGTGGTCGGCGCCCAGGCCACCTCGATCTCGCCGTTCTCTTCCGGCGGCAGCCTGATCCTCGGCTCCTGCCCTGACGACCGTGCCCGCGCCGGCCTGCTGCCGAAGCTGCTGTTCCGTGCCGCACCGCTGGGCTTCGTCGCGGCGATGGTGTTCAACCTTTTGCTGACCTTCATCTTCTAGGCACCGTCTGCGGGATCAACGTGCGCTACACCAAGGGCGGCATCCTCGATGCCGCCCTTGGTCTTTCTGTGTCTCTGCGTATCCGCGGCGCCGTATCCGTGTTCGCGGCGAGCGAATCGACGTCGGGTGCCAGGAGACGCCGAGCAGCGCCCGATGCGCGCTACACTGCGCTATTGCATCGCGCTGGCCGGCGGGCGTGCACGGCCGGCCCTCAGGATGTCATCAACCATCAGGAGCCCGCCTTGAGCCCGTCAGCTGTCTCTGCCACAGACACCGCTTTTACCGACGCTTCTGTCACCGGCGCCTCTGCCACTGAGCTGTTCTCTCGAACCTACGCCGCCACGCTGACGACGCTCGCCGCCGAGTTCAGCGGTGAGCGCCTCGAGACCTGGACCTTCGACGACCGGGCGACACGGCGCCAGGCCGAGGCGGCGCTGGCCGAGCGCGGTATCGCGGCGTGCTGCCGCTCCGCCTACAAGCCGCTGCTGTGCGCCTTCCGCGAGGAGATCGAGACCCGCGATCTCCTCGCCTGCGAAGTCATCTATCCGCGCCACCCCCAGGCCAGCGAGCAGCGCTTCCGCCTGGAGAGCTACCCCCTCGCCGCCTGCTATCCACAGGTGGCGTTTCGCTTCGTCGCCGGGGTGTGCCGGGCGGCGCTGCCGGTTTACCGGCTGCGTCTGCGCTATGCCGATGGGCGTGAGCGCGAGTGCGAGGTACTGGCGCCCAACCGCGTGCATGACGACTTCACCGGCGAACCGGCGCTCTCGCCCTGCGGCTGGTGCCGCGAGGGTGGGTTGGCGGGGGCGGCGATGGAGGAGAAAGCGGCCGAGACGGCAAGTGGGGGACGGGCGCTGTGGACCGCCTTCGAGGCGCTCTATCACGACAGCGTGAGTGCGATCCGCGATGCCGACTGGGGGAACGAGCCCTATTTCGCGCGGCTCGAGATCGCGGTGACGCTGCCGGTGGACGACGAGCCGCTGGCTTACGACGACGAGGTGCTGTCGCTGCGCGAGGCGCTCCACGAGGAGCTCTACTTCTCGCTGCTGGAGGTCTTCCAGCGTCGCAGCGGCCGCCCGCCGGGGGACCGCCATCTGCAGCCGGGCCAGATCGTGCCCCAAGTGCGTCGCGGCGAGACGCTCAGCGTGCGGGCCGTCGCCCACGCGGCATTACCGCAGGCCACACTTCCGGCCATACCCGCGGGCGACTGGCAGGCCCAGCTCTCGGCGCCCCAGGGGCCGCTGCCGCCGGCGGTGATCGAAGCCGCGCTGGCGGCGCTGCCCGGCAGCCGTTTCCAGGCGCGCTCGGTCGCCGGGCGCACGCTGAGCGGGTGCCATATCGCCGGTCGTGACCGTGCGGTGATAATCTCCGCCGGCCAGCATGCCAACGAGACCTCATCGCCTGCCGGCTCGCTGCAGGCGGCGTTCACGCTGGCGCGTCGGCCCGGCGCCCACTTCACCCTGTGTCCGCTGGAGAACCCGGACGGCTATGCGCTGCACCAGCAATTGATCGCCGACAACCCAAGGCACATGCACCACGCCGCCCGCTACACCGCGCTGGGCGACGATCTGGAGTACCGCGAGCCGGCACGCTTCGAGAGCACCATCCGCAGCCAGGCCGAGCAGCTCAGCGGTGCGCAGTTGCACCTCAATCTGCATGGCTACCCGGCGCACGAGTGGACCCGGCCGCTCTCCGGCTATGTGCCGCGGGGCTTCGAGATGTGGACGATCCCCAAGGGATGCTTCCTGATCCTGCGCTATCGCCCGGGCTGGGAGGCGGCCGCGCGCTGGTTGCTGGAGGCGGTCACCCGGGCGCTGGCAGAGGAGGCGGCGCTGCAGGCACTCAATCGGCGCCAACTGGCGCAGTTCAACGCCCACGCCGGCGACGATGGCTTCGAGCGGATCAACGGCTTTCCCTGCTGGCTCGCGGTCGACGAGCGCCACCGGGTGCCGCTGACACTGATCACCGAATATCCCGACGAGACCGTCTACACCGACGCCTTCCAGGCCGCCGCCGCGGCCCAGCGGGCCACGGTGCTGGCGGCCTACGAGGCCTTTCAGCGTCTGCCGGCGGCGCTCCTCGAACCGGACCCGACGTGAGTGGCCGGGATACCTCCGGGGCGGGTCTGGTGCCGATCGGCCGATGAGGTGCCTCAACCGTTCAGCGCGGCGGGCATGGGGGCCAGCTCGCCGCTGATGCGCTCGTAGAGACGTGCCAGTTGCAGCAACCCCCAGTCATCCCGCGGTGCGCCGATCAGTTGCAGCCCCATCGGCAGGCCCCGGGCATCGACCCCGGCGGGCACGCTGATCGCGGGCAGACCCGCCAGCGAGGCGGGCACCACCACCTCCATCCAGCGGTGGTAGGTGTCCATGCTGCGGCCGTCGATCGTCTCGGGCCAGGGTGTGTCGAGGGCGAACGGGAACACCTGGGCGCTGGGCATGGCGACGTAGTCGACCTGTTCGAAGAGCGCACACCAGGCGCGATAGAGCTCGCTGCGGCGCACATTGGCGTCATGAATGTCCTGGGCCGAGAGCGTGAGCCCGCGGGCGACTTCCCACTGCGCCTCCGGCTTGAGCTGGCGTCGGCTGTCGGGGTCGGCGTAGTAGCCGCCGAGACTGCCGCATACCGCCCAGTGGCGCAGGGTGGTCCAGCTCTGCCACTGGGCCTCGGCCGAGTAGGGCAGGGCCGCCGGTTCGATTCGGCAGCCGCCCGCTTCCAGCCGCTGCAGCGCGGCTTCGCACAGCGTGAGCACCCCCGGTTCCAGCGCCAGATGCCCCGACCAGTCCCCCAGCCAGGCGATACGCAGGCCGTCACCATCGCGCTCGAGCGCCGCGGCCGGGTCTTGCCCGGCGGGCAGCAGCGGCTCGCCCAGTGAGAGCGGCGCACGGCGGTCGTAGCCGGCCTGCACGGCGAGCAGCCGGGCCACGTCCTCGACGCTGCGGCCCATGGGGCCATAGGTGGCGAGCTGCTGGCCGAACGCCTCCGGCGCCGCGCAGGGGACGCGTCCGAAGGAGGGGCGCAGGCCGATCACCTGATTGAAGGCGGCGGGGTTGCGCAGCGAGCCCATCATGTCGCTGCCGTCGGCCACCGGCAGCAGGCGCATGGCCAGCGCGGCGGCGGCACCGCCGCTGGAGCCGCCGGCGGTTCGGGTCGGGGCATGGGCGTTGCGGGTGGCACCGAACACCGGGTTGTAGGTGTGGGAGCCGAGCCCGAACTCCGGGGTGTTGCTCTTGCCGATCACGATGGCCCCGGCAGCGCGCATGCGCTCGACCATCAGGCTGTCGGCGTCGGCGCGATGATGGATGCACAGCGGCGAGCCCTGCACGGTAGGCAGCCCCTGCACGTCGGAGAGATCCTTGATCGCCTGGGGGATGCCGTGCAGCCAGCCCCGCGAGCGCCCGGCGGCGAGTTCGTGGTCGGCCGTCTGCGCTTCTGCCAGCAGCGCCTCTGGTGCGCGTCGGGAGACGAGTGCGTTGAGCTGCGGATTGGCGGCATCGATATGCGCCAGATAGGCGCTCATCACCTCGTGGCAGGATACCTCGCGGGCATGGATGCGCCGGGAGAGCGTGGTGGCGCTCCAGGTGACGATCTCATCGAGCGCGCCCATGGCGTCGGGGCCGGCGTTGGCAGGGGGCATGCGTGTCTCCTCGCTGCATGGGTGGCGGGAAGCCTCCAGCATACCTCGGGCCGAGGGCGCTCAGCCGGCGTGGAACAGCTCGCTGTAGGCGCTGAGCGCCGGGGCGCCGCCGAGGTGGGCGTAGAGCACGCGGGAGCCGGCGGGGAATTCGCCGCGGCGGACCTTGTCGATCATGCCGTGCATCGACTTGCCCTCGTAGACCGGATCGGTGAGCACGCCTTCGAGCCGGCCGCAGAGGCGGATCGCTTCCAGGGTGCCGTCGTTGGGCAGGCCGTACTCCGGATGGCCGAAGCGGGTGTCGAGGATCACGTCGTCGGCTTCGATCGGCTGGCCGAGTTCGACCAGCTCGGCGGTGTTCTGGGCGATGCGCAGGATCTGGGCGTGGGTCCGCTCCGGCTTGGCCGAGGCGTCGATCCCGATGACCTGGCGCGCCCGGCCGTCGGCGGCGAAGCCCACCACCATGCCGGCCTGGGTGCTGCCGGTCACCGAGCAGACCACGATGTAGTCGAAGGTGAAGCCCAGCTCGCGCTCCTGCTGGCGGACCTCCTCGGCGAAGCCGACGAAGCCGAGGCCGCCGTAGGGGTGTTCCGAGCAGCCGGCGGGGATCGGGTAAGGCTTGCCGCCGCGGGCGCGCACATCCTCCAGCGCGCGCTCCCAGCTGGCGCGGATGCCGATATCGAATCCCGCCGGATCGAGGCGCACGTCGGCACCCATGATGCGTGACAGCTCGATGTTGCCGACCTTGTCGTAGTGGCTGTCGTCGTAGTTGACCCAGTTCTCCTGTACCAGCACGCACTCGAGACCGAGATGTGCGGCCACCGCGGCGACCTGTCGGGTCTGGTTGGACTGGATGCCGCCGATCGAGACCAGGGTGTCGTAGCCGCCCTCGAGCACTTCCGGAATCAGGTATTCGAGCTTGCGTGTCTTGTTGCCGCCGAAGGCGAGCCCGCTGTTGCAGTCTTCGCGCTTGGCGTAGAGCTCGACCTCGCCACCGAGATGTTCGCTCAAGCGCTTGAGCGGCGTGATCGGAGAGGGGCCGAAGGTAAGGGGGTAGCGGGGAAAGCGGTCGAGTCGCATGGGGTCACCTGATTGTCGTTGTGGTAGCAGCGGCAAGGCCGCCGATCGTGAAGAGGCGATGCCTGGATACTTGGCAGGCAGTGCCTAAAACGCTATCAGGAAAGTCGGTGAGTGATATTGCAAGTTAATCGCGATTTTCGATCTCATGTAATAAGGATTTAGATTTGTGGCATCTTTCATTGTGCTAAAAAGAGATTATCGACAACAAAATTAAGCGGAGGCTCTGTCATGCCCCTCTCTGACGCGCCCGAGGCGCCACCGCTGGATCGTATCGATCGTCAGATACTCGATGTGCTGCAGCACGACGCCTCGCTCTCCAACGTGGCGCTGGCGGAGCGGGTCAATCTCAGCCCGCCGGCCTGCCTGCGCCGGGTCGAGCGGCTCAAGCGCGCCGGCCTGATCAAGGGGGTGGTGGCGCTACTCGATGCCGAGCGTCTCAATGCCGGCATGGTGGTGGTGATCGGCGTGGTCCTGGATCGCTCCACGCCGCAGTCGTTCGCCGACTTCGAGGCGGCGGCGCGGCATATCTCCGGCTGCATGGCGTGTCATCTGGTCACCGGTGAGTTCGACTACTTCCTGATGATCCGCACCCGCGACAGCCAGAGCTTCAATCGGCTGCATGCCGAGCAGCTCATCTACCTGCCCGGGGTGCGCCAGATCCGCTCCTTCATGGGCCTGCGCGAGGTGCTGTCGAGTACCCAGATTCCGCTGGGGCGCTGAGCCTTCCCCGGCTGAGCCGACCTCGCCCCCGGAAAGGCATGGCCTCGCCTCCACGCGGACGCGCGGCAACGGATGCCGGGTGGGCGTCCCGGGGGCTTTGGGCTAAGGTATAACGGCACTATAGTATGATGTATGACAACATCGCCGTCATAAAGCCTGCCGGTGCCGCACCGCCAGGCGCGATGCTGGTATGGCGCTGTCGCCGTCTGCCCGTGCCAGCGCTCATGCTCGTGCCAGCGTTTATGTGCTTGCCAGCCCTTAGCGAGGAATCCAGGTGAATTTTTCCAGAGACGCGCTCAAAGCCTCCATCACCGACGGTCTGCTCTCCTTTCCGGTGACCGACTTCGATGCCCACGGCCAGTTCGACGCCGAGAGTTACCGCCGGCGGCTCGCCTGGCTCAAGGATTACGACGTTTCGGCGCTGTTCGTCGCCGGGGGCACCGGGGAGTTCTTCAACCTGACGCTGGATGAGTATCGCGAGATCGTGACGGTCGCGGTGGAGGTCCTCGGCGGCCACGTGCCGATCATCGCCAGCGCCGGGCAGAGCGCCGAGCTGGCCAAGGCGCATGCCAAGGCCGCGCAGGACGCGGGGGCCGACGGCATTCTGCTGATGCCGCCCTATCTCACCGAGTGCCCGCAGGCGGGCATCGTCGAGTATGCCGCCAGCGTGTGCGAGTCCACCGAGCTGGCGGTGATCTACTACAACCGCGCCAACGGCGTGCTCGATGTCGACGGCGTCAAGGCGCTGGCCGAGCGCTGCCCCAATCTGGTCGGCCTCAAGGATGGCAAGGGCGACATGCAGTCGCTCAACATCACCATCAAGACGCTGGGTGATCGCCTGGCCTACGTCGGTGGTGTGCCCACGGCCGAGATCATCGCCGAGGCCTATCTGGCGATCGGCGTCAGCACCTACTCTTCGGCGGTGTTCAACTTCGTGCCGTCGCTGGCGGTGAAGTTCTATCAGGCGCTGCGCGAGGGCGACCACGACTTCGTGCGCCGGGTCACCCAGGAGTTCTTCATTCCCTTCGTCACCCTGCGCGATACCACCAAGGGCTATGCGGTGAGCCTGATCAAGGCCGGCGCCGGGCTGGTCGGTTATCCGGCGGGCGAGGTGCGGGCGCCGCTGGTGATGCCCAGCGCCCAGGAGCTGGAGACGCTGAAACGGCTGATCGAGCGCGCCGAGCGTCTGTGATCCTTGCGGCCGCCGCGCTGCGGTGGCCGCTGTCGTTATCTCAGCGCCGCCCATCGCCGGCGGCCGCTGTCGTTATCCCTGCGCGGTCCGCTCGGCGGCGGGCCGCACCGATCTCATCGCGGGAGTCGCCATGCCCAGCCACGCACGGACCCGTCACGCCACGCCGACCATCACCGCCATGCGGGTGATCCCGGTCGCCGCCCGCGACAGCATGCTGCTCAATATCGGTGGTGCCCACGCCCCCTGGTTCACCCGCAACCTGGTGATTCTCGAAGACAGTGCCGGCCATGTCGGGGTCGGCGAGGCGCCGGGGGGCGAGACCATCCAGCGTTCGCTGGAGCAGGCCCGCGAGCGCGTACTGGGCCAGTCGCTGGGCCAGCTGCGCGGCGTGGTGGCGTCGCTGCACTCGCGCGGGCGCCATGCCGATTTCGAAGACTTCGGCCGTGGCTCCTGGACCTTCGAGCTGCGTGTCAACGCGGTGGCGGCGCTGGAAGCGGCGCTGCTCGATCTGATGGGCCAGTTCCTCGGGGTGCCGGTGGTGGATCTGCTGGGTGACGGGCGCCAGCGCGACCAGGTCGAGGTGCTCGGCTATCTCTTCTTCGTCGGCGACGGCCACGCCACCTCGCTCGGCTATCGGCGCGAGACCGCGGATGGCCGCGGCGGGGTGGGGCACGACTGGTATCGCCTGCGCGACCAAGCCGCGATGACGCCGCAGGCGATCGTCGAGCAGGCCCAGGTCGCGCACGACCGTTACGGTTTTCGGGACTTCAAGCTCAAGGGTGGGGTGCTGCCGGGGGCGCAGGAGATCGAGGCGGTCAGCGCGCTGCATGCGGCCTTCCCCGAGGCGCGGACCACCCTCGACCCCAACGGCGCCTGGTCCCTCGACGAGGCGATCCAGCTCTGCCGCGGCCTGCATGGGGTACTCGCCTATGCCGAGGACCCCTGCGGCGCCGAGCAGGGCTTCTCGGGGCGCGAGATCCTGGCCGAGTTCCGCCACGCCACGGGGTTGCCGGTGGCCACCAACATGGTCGCCACCAACTGGCGCGAGATGGCCCACGCGCTGATGCTGCGAGCGGTGGATATCCCGCTCGCCGATCCACACTTCTGGACGCTCTCCGGCGCCGTGCGCGTCTCCCAGCTGTGCCAGGATCACGGCATGACCTGGGGCTCGCACTCCAACAACCATTTCGATGTCTCGCTGGCGATGTTCGCGCATGTGGGCGCCGCGGCGGTGGGGCGGGTCACAGCGCTCGATACCCACTGGATCTGGCAGGAGGGCGATGCGCGCCTGACCCGCGAGCCGCCGACCATCGTCGACGGCCGGGTGACGGTCACCGACGCCCCGGGGCTGGGCATCGAACTCGACATGGCCGCGGTCGAGCGTGCCCACGCCGACTACCGGCGACTGCCGGCCGGGGGGCGCGACGACGCCATGGCGATGCAGTCTCTGATCGACGGCTGGCGCTTCGATCCCAAGCGTCCGGCACTGGTGCGCTGAACCAGGGCGACCGCGTCGGGACCCGGGGTCGAGGATTAGTCTTTAGTCCTTAGCCCTTAGTCGTAAGCGGCACTCTCTCGGCGGCCAGGCTGCTAGGCTCTCGAGGTTCCGTTGCGATCCTCGACGCCAGGGCGCGTACGAAAAAGCCGTCATCAGGGCGGTTTTCGTAGGCGGCCTGGCGCAGCTGATCCGGCCGCGGCCGGCAGCCAACGCACGACCATTCCCACTTCAGGAGGCAAGATGAATCTGACAGGTGACATGCTGATCGGCCAGCAGGCCGTCACAGGCAGCCGCGATGCCATCCAGGCGATCAACCCGGCCACCAACGAGCGTCTCGAGCCGGCCTACGCGGGGGGTACCCAGGCGGAGGTCGAGCGTGCCTGCGAGCTGGCCTGGGCGGCCTTCGACCCCTACCGCGAAACCTCGCTGGAGGCCCGCGCCAAGTTTCTGGAAACCATCGCCGAGCAGATCGAAGCGCTGGGCGACACCCTGATCGAGCGCGCGGTGGCCGAATCCGGTCTGCCCCAGGCGCGTATTCAGGGCGAGCGCGGGCGTACCTGCGGCCAGCTGCGTCTGTTCGCCCGTGTGGTGCGTGACGGCGAGTGGCTCGACGTGCGCGTCGACCCGGCACTGCCCGAGCGCCAGCCGATGCCGCGCGTCGACCTGCGCCAGCGCCAGATCGGTCTCGGTCCGGTGGTGGTGTTCGGCGCCAGCAACTTCCCGCTCGCCTTCTCGGTGGCAGGCGGCGATACCGCCTCGGCGCTGGCCGCCGGCTGTCCGGTGATCGTCAAGGCGCACTCCGCCCACCCCGGCACCAGCGAGCTGGTCGGCCGTGCGATCCAGGCTGCGGTGAAGCAGTGCGGCCTGCCGGAGGGTGTGTTCTCGCTGCTGTTCGGCTCCGGCCGCGAAGTGGGGCAGGCGCTGGTCACCGACCCGCGCGTCAAGGCCGCCGGTTTCACCGGGTCGCGCAGCGGCGGTCTGGCGCTGTGGAAGGCGGCGCAGTCGCGCCCCGAGCCGATCCCGTTCTACGCCGAGATGAGCTCGATCAATCCGGTGTTCCCGCTGCCCGCGGCGCTGGAAGCGCGCGGCAAGGAGATGGGCGAGGCGTTCGTCGCATCGCTCAACATGGGCGCGGGTCAGTTCTGCACCAACCCCGGTCTGGTGATCGCGGTCAAGGGGCCGGCGCTCGACGCCTTCGTGGCGGCGGCCGGTGAGGCGGTCAAGGCCAGCGGCAGTCAGACCATGCTGACCCCGGGGATCTTCGAAGCCTACGAAAGTGGGGTCAAAGGTCTCGCCGGCAGCGGCAAGGCGCGTGAAATCGCGCGTGGCGACAAGGGCGACGGCCCCAACCAGTGCCAGACCGGTCTGTTCGTGACCGCGGCCCAGGACTTCCTCGGCGACGAGGCGCTGCAGGCCGAGGTGTTCGGCTCTACCTCGCTGGTGGTGGAGTGCGCCGATGCCGCCGAGCTCAAGCAGGTCACCGAGCATCTGGAAGGCCAGTTGACGATCACCTTGCAGATGGACGACGCCGATCTCGATGCCGCGCGCGAGCTGCTGCCGACGCTGGAGCGCAAGGCGGGTCGCATCCTGGTCAACGGCTGGCCCACCGGGGTCGAGGTGTGTGACGCCATGGTCCACGGCGGCCCCTTCCCGGCGACCTCGGATTCGCGCACCACCTCCGTGGGCACCGCTGCCATCCATCGCTTCCTGCGCCCGGTCTGCTATCAGAACCTGCCCGATGCGCTGCTGCCGGAGGCGATCAAGCAGAACAACCCGCTGGCGCTCAAGCGCCTGGTCGACGGCAAGCGCGAAGGCTGAGCGCCGGCCCCGACGCCAACCGGGCCATGACCGATCGAGCCGCCTCCTCTCCGGGGGCGGCTTTTTGATGGGCGCTCGGGTCGTCCCTGGCCGGTGATCGGTCGCTTGCCGCGGGCGATGCCTCAGCGTGCGCGTGGCAGACTGCTGCCTGAGTAACGCATTCCCCCACGCGTACCCGGCCCTGTCGCGGCGCCGCGTGCAGGCCGTTTTCGTACACCGCCTGAGCTCTGTCTGAAAACCGGCGAGCGCAGGCATTTTTCAGACAAAGCGTAGCGTCGAGGAGTACCGCATGAACCCAGAATCACGTCCCCCATTGCCCCCGTTCGATCGCGAGAGCGCGATCCTCAAGGTGCGCCTGGCCGAAGATGGCTGGAACAGCCGTGACCCGGACAAGGTCGCGCTGGCCTATACCGCCGACACGCGCTGGCGCAATCGGGTCGAGTTCATCCACGGACGTGCCGAGGTGCGCGCCTTTCTCGCGCGCAAGTGGGCCCGTGAGCTGGACTATCGCCTGATCAAGGAGCTGTGGGCCTTCGAGGGCGAGCGTATTGCGGTGCGCTACGCCTACGAGTGGCACGATGACGCCGGCAACTGGTTCCGCTCCTACGGCAACGAGAACTGGCGCTTCGACGCCCATGGGCTGATGGCCGAGCGTCACGCCTGTCTCAACGACCTGCCGATCCGTGAGGACGAGCGCCTGTTCCACTGGCCGCTGGGCCGGCGGCCCGACGACCACCCGGGGCTTTCCAGCCTCGGGCTGTGAGCCCTGTCTGCTCGTTGGCGCACGCGAGCGAGCCCCAGCCTGGCTGGGGCTAAGGCCTCGAATCCATCGTTTGCGCGGGCTCACCGCCGCCGCGCATGCTGGGACTCCACTGCCGTCGCTGGTGCGACGACCACGCAACGCTGCCGGGGGACCCATGACACGACCCAATATTCTGGTGCTGATGGCGGATCAGCTGAACGGCACCCTGTTCGAGAACGGGCCGGCCGACTTCCTGCATGCGCCGAATCTCAAGGCGCTCGCCAAACGCGCGGTCAACTTCAACCGTGCCTATACCCCCAGCTATCTGTGCGCGCCGGGTCGCGCCGCCTTCATGTCCGGCCAGCTGCCGTCGCGCACCGGGGTCTATGACAACGCCGCGGAGTTTCGCTCCGCCGTGCCGACCTGGGCCCATCATCTGCGCCGCGCCGGCTACTCCACCTGTCTCTCCGGCAAGATGCACTTCGTCGGCCCGGATCAGCTCCACGGCTTCGAGACGCGCTTGACCACCGACGTCTATCCGGCGGATTTCGGCTGGACGCCGGATTACCGCAAGCCGGGTGAGCGCATCGACTGGTGGTATCACAACCTGGGGTCCGTGACCGGTGCCGGCGTGGCGGAGATCTCCAACCAGATGGAGTACGACGACGAGGTCGCCTTCCACGCCGAGCAGAAGCTGTTCGACCTTTCGCGGGGCCAGGATTCACGGCCCTGGGCGCTGTGCGTGAGCTTCACCCACCCCCACGACCCCTATGTGGCGCGGCGCCAGTACTGGGATCTGTACGAGGCGTGCGAACAGCTCGAACCGGCCGAGGGGGCGCTGGCCTTCGAGGATCTCGACCCGCACTCCCAGCGCGTGTTCATTGCCAACGACTACGAGAAATTCGATATCCAGCCCGAGCACGTGCGTCGGGCGCGGCGCGGCTACTTCGCCAATATCTCCTACATCGACGACAAGATCGGCGGCATTCTCGACGTGCTCGAGCGAACCCGCATGGCGGACGACACCATCATCGTGGTCTGCTCCGATCACGGCGACATGCTGGGCGAGAAGGGGCTGTGGTTCAAAATGAGCCCGTTCGACGGCTCCTCCCGGGTACCGCTGATGATCGCCGCGCCGGGGCTGGCGCCGGCCAGCGTCGACACCCCGGTCTCGACCATCGATATCAACGCCACCCTGGCCGATCTGGTCGGTATCGACCTCTCCGAGGTGGCCCCCTGGACCGACGGTGAGTCGCTGCTGCCGCTGGCCCGGGGCGGGAGCCGCGAGGCGCCGGTCTATATGGAGTACGCCGCCGAGGGCAGCGAGGCGCCACTGGTGACGATTCGCCAGGGACGCTGGAAGTTCAATCACTGCGAGCTCGATCCGCCGCAGCTGTTCGATCTCGAGGCGGACCCCCGCGAGTGCCACAACCTGGCCACTGACCCGGCGCACGCCGAGACGCTGGCGGCGTTTCAAGCCCAGATGCGCGCGCGCTGGGACATGCAGCGCTTCGATGCCGAAGTCCGCGAGAGCCAGGCCCAGCGCCTGGTGGTCTACGAGGCGCTGCGCAACGGCCACTACTACCCGTGGGATCATCAGCCGCTGCAGGATGCCTCCCAGCGCTACATGCGCAACCACATGGATCTCAACGTGCTCGAGGAGGCGCAGCGTTACCCGCGGGGTGAGTGAGCGCAGGCGCGACGGCAGCGTCGCTGCCGCCTGGGCGGGTGGCGTGCCTGTCAGGTGTCATCGGCTGATGGTGGATCGCCGCGGCGGCGGGCGCGTACAATGCGCCCGCGCCGGCCGCATCTGCCCGGGCGCTCCATTCATGCCGTCGCCGCGAGTACCTACCTTTGCTCTCTACCGCCAACATCACCATGCAGTTCGGCGCCAAGCCGCTGTTCGAAAACGTCTCCGTCAAGTTCGGCCAGGGCAATCGCTACGGTCTGATCGGCGCCAACGGCTGCGGGAAGTCGACCTTCATGAAGATTCTGGGCGGCGATCTGGAGCCGAGCGCCGGCCAGGTCATGAAAGATGCCACCACGCGGCTGGGCAAGCTGCGCCAGGATCAGTTCGCGTTCGAGAACGAGCGGGTGATCGACACCGTGATCATGGGCAACCAGGAGCTGTGGCAGGTCAGCGCCGAGCGTGAGCGCATCTACGGCCAGAGTGAGATGTCCGAGGAAGATGGCATGCAGGTGGCCGATCTCGAGGTGCGCTTCGCCGAACTCGACGGCTACACCGCCGAGGCCCGCGCCGGCGAGCTGCTGCTGGGGCTGGGCATTCCGCTGGAACAGCACACCCAGCCGATGAGCGTGGTCGCTCCGGGCTGGAAGCTGCGCGTGCTGCTGGCCCAGGCGCTGTTCTCCGATCCTGACGTGCTGCTGCTCGACGAGCCCACCAACCACCTGGATATCAACACCATCCGTTGGCTCGAGGGGATCCTGCGCGCGCGCAGCTCGACCATGATCATCATCTCCCACGATCGCCACTTCCTGAACAGTGTCTGCACCCACATGGCGGACCTGGACTACGGCGAGCTGCGGCTGTTCCCCGGCAACTACGACGAGTACATGACCGCGGCGACCCAGGCACGTGAGCGCCTGCACGCCGAGAATGCCAAGAAGAAGGCCGAGATCGCCGAGCTGCAGCAGTTCGTCAGCCGCTTCTCGGCCAACGCCTCCAAGGCCAAGCAGGCGACCTCGCGCCAGCGCAAGATCGACAAGATCCAGCTCGAGGAGGTCAAGCCCTCCTCGCGGGTCAGCCCGTTCATCCGCTTCGACCAGAACAAGAAGATCCATCGCCACGCGCTCAACGTCGAGAAGCTGACCAAGGCGTGGGGCGACAACGTGCTGTTCGAGCGTTTCGGGCTGCAGATCGAGGCCGGCGAGCGGGTCGCGATCATCGGCCCCAACGGTATCGGCAAGACCACGCTGCTCAACTGCCTGGTGGGGACGATGGCGCCGGACGCCGGTGAGGTGAAGTGGACTGACGCCGCGGAACTCGGCTACTTCGCCCAGGATCACGCCGCCGACTTCGAGGGCGGCGAGACGCTGTTCGAGTGGATGCGCCAGTGGACCACCGAAGGCGAGCAGACCGTGCGCGGCGCGCTGGGCCGCATGCTGTTCTCCAACGACGATATCGGCAAGTCGGTGAAGGTGATCTCCGGCGGCGAGCAGGGGCGCATGCTGTTCGGCAAGCTGACCCTGTTAAAGCCCAACGTGCTGGTGATGGATGAGCCCACCAACCACCTCGACATGGAGTCGATCGAGGCGCTCAACCTGGCGCTGGCGAACTATCCCGGCACGCTGATCTTCGTCAGCCACGACCGCGAGTTCGTCGGCTCGCTGGCGACCCGCATCATCGAAATGAAAGAGGATGGCATCGTCGATTTCAGCGGCGATTATGATGACTATCTGCGCAGCCAGGGTGTCTACGGCTAGACACCACCGCTCCGTGGCCGGGGGTGGGCTACGCTGAACCACAGCGAGTCCATTCCCGGCCAGGAGCCTTCCGCCATGACCTCTGCCCTCTCTCCGCGCGTCGATCCGCTCAAGACCGCCCTGCTGCTGATCGAATTCCAGAACGACTTCACCACCCCAGGTGGCGTACTCCATGAGGCCGTCAAAGCCGTCATGGCGCGTGACGACATGCTGACCAGAACCCAGCGGCTCGTTGCCACGGCACGCGCGGCGGGGGTCAGTGTGATGCACGCGCCGATCCACTTCGCGCCCGGCTATGGCGAGATCACCGCCCAGCCCTACGGCATCCTTGCGGGTGTCGTCGAGGGCAAGGCCTTCGTCAAGGGCGAGTGGGGTGCGGAGATCTGCGAGGCGCTGACGCCGCAGGTCGGTGACATCGTCATCGAGGGCAAGCGCGGGCTGGATACCTTTGCCTCGACCAATCTCGATTTCATTCTGCGCAGCAAGGGAATCGAGACCCTCGTCCTGGCCGGATTCCTGACCAATTGCTGCGTCGAATCCACCATGCGCTCGGGCTACGAGAAGGGCTTCGAGGTGCTGACACTGACCGACGGTGTCGCCGCGACCAGCGAGGCCGAGCACGATGCCGCGATCCGCTACGACTACCCGATGTTCTCCAAGCCGATGACGATCGCCGAGTTCACCGCACGGCTGCCGGCAACCGCCTAGGCATTAAACGTCCCCGGGCGGGGATAAAAACCGCGTCGCGCGGGTCTATCTGAAAGCCGGTGATGACGCATCGCTGTGCTCACCGGCCAGACAAGGTGCGCCGGCAGGCTGTCATGCCGGCTAGGCCCGCACAGGGCGAGACTCGACGAAGGAGCGACGAGCGATGGTGTCACGGAGCAAAGCCGTGTCGGTAGTGATGGGTGCCTGGCTGATGGCCTCGGCGACCACGGTGCTGGCCTTGCCCAGCAGTTTTCCCACCGGCACGACCTACTACGATCCCAAGCGGGCCTACAACGGCTTCGTGCTGTTCCCCGGCGGCGATCGCAAGACCCACCTGATCGATATGAACGGCAACGAAGTGCACCGTTGGGACTATGAGAGCTTCCCGCCGATCCCGCTTTCCGCCGAGCAGGCCGGCGGCGAGCAAGGGCATCTGCTGGTGCAGTCGGCACGGGTCGACAAGCTCCCCGAGCACGCCAGCCCCGGCAACGGTCTCACCAACGCCTCCGTGGCCGAGGTGGATTGGGACGGCGACGTGGTGTGGCAGTGGGGCAGCCAGCAGCATCCGGTCTACCAGCATCATGACATGCGCCGGCTGCCCAACGGCAACAACCTGGTGATGACCGCCGAGACACGCGAGCTCAACGGTTTCGATTATCCGATCATCGATAACGCCATCGAGGAGGTCGACCAACAGGGCCAGGTGGTGTGGGCATGGAAGGCCGGCGATCATCTCGACGAGATGGGCTTTTCCGATGCCGGCCTGCGCGCGCTCAAGGATTCCGGGGACCCCGACTTCCTGCATCTGAACACCGCCGTACCGCTAGGGCCCAATCGCTGGTACGACGCCGGTGACAAGCGCTTCGCGCCGGACAATATCCTGGTCAATTCGCGCAACGCCAACATCACGTTGATCGTCGACCGTCAGAGCGGCGAGATCGTCTGGCGTCTCGGCCCCGACCTGCCGGCGCTCTCGCTCAATGGCAAGCTTGGCCGCCCCGTGGATCAGACCGTGGGGGCCCACGATGTCCACCTCATCCCCGAGGGTCTGCCGGGGGCCGGCAATCTGCTGATCTTCGACAATCAGGGCAATGCCGGCTTCCCGCCATCGAAGCAGGGGTTCTTCTCCTCCTCCCGCGTGATCGAGGTGAATCCGAGCAGCGGCAAGATCGTGTGGCAGTACACCGGCAGCATGTCGGGGCGCTCGCCCTACACCTTCTACAGCTCGTTCATCTCGAGCGCGCGGCGTCTGCCCAACGGCAATACGCTGATCGACGAGGGCCAGGATGGCCGCCTGTTCCAGGTCACGCCGGCAGGCGAGATCGTGTGGGAGTACGTGAGTCCGTTCTTCGGCAAGTCGATGCCGGGCGACGATTACGTCACCAACCAGGTCTACCGTGCGCAGTTGGTGGATTATGACTGGGCGCCGAAGGGCACGCCGCACACGGAGAACGCGGTGATGCCGGACTGCGACCTGTATGTCGCGGCGCCCGGCTGTCATCCGGGCGTGCCAGACCAGTAAGCCCTGCGACTGGGCCCTGCGAGTGGGCCCAGTGAATGAGTCCGGCGGGTGAGCGTTCCTGCCGGCCGGCGTGGCGGCAAGACGCCGCACGCCGGCTGGATGCGGGGCGAACGATGTCTGCGTAAACTTCTCATGACACTCTCCCGCGCGAGCTCCCATGACCAGCCATGCTCCAGACCTCCCGGCCGACACGCCTGCCGACCCACATGAAGCGCCCTCCGACACCCTGATCGTCGGTGCCGGGGCCACTGGCCTCGCCGCTGCCTGGGCTCTGGCCAAGCAGGACCGACGGGTGACGCTGCTCGAAGCCGGCGCGCGCGTCGGCGGCAACATCGCCAGCGAGCGCGACGGCGAGTGGCAGATCGAACACGGCCCCAATACCGTGATCATGAAGCCGCCGCTCTACGCCCTGCTCGATGAGCTCGATCTCCTGGGTGAGGCGCAGCCGGCCAACCGTATTGCCAACAAGCGCTATGTGGTGCTCGACGGCAAGCCGGTGGCCCTGCCGATGACACCGGTCGAGGCGCTGACCAGCCCGATCATCGGTTGGCGTGGCTGGGCACGCCTGCTGCGTGAGCCGTTGCTGCCGCGTGGGCGCCAGGCGGAGGAGTCACTGGCGGCGTTCGTCGAGCGACGTCTTGGCCGGCGCGTGCTCCAGCGCATGGTCGATCCCTTCGTCTCCGGGGTCTATGCCGGGGATCCGGCCAAGCTCTCGGTGCAGGCGGCGATGCCGCGCCTGGCCGCGATCGAGCGCGAGCACCGCTCGCTGATCCTCGGTGGTCTCAAGCGCCTGCGCCAGAGCCGGCGCGAGCCCTCGCCCGTGCCGGCCGACTGGCGCGGCCAGCTGGTCAACTTCCCCGAGGGTCTTGCGCGTCTGGCCGAGCGTCTGGCCGAGTGCATCACGGCAAGGCCGAGTGCCACCCTCGAGACCGAGTGCGAGATCGTCGGCGTGCGTCGCGATGGCGAGGGTTGGGTGGCGACGGCCCGCGATGGACGGGAATGGCGTGGGCGGCAATTACTGCTGGCGGTGCCGGCGCCGCTGGCGGCGAGCTGGCTCGAGGCGCTCGATCCGGCGCTGGCCGAGCCGCTTTCGGCGATCGCCTATCCGCCGGTCAACGCCGTGGCGCTCGGCTTTCGCGATGCCGATATCGACCATCCGCTGGATGGCTTCGGCGTGCTCATCCCGCGGGCCGAAGGGCGCCAGACGCTGGGCGCGCTGTTCCCCTCCACGCTCTTTCCCGGCCGCGCCCCCTGCGGGCACAAGCTGCTCAACGTCTTCATCGGCGGCCGCCAGGACCCCGAGGCCGCGGCGGGCGACGATGACACCCTCAGTCAGCGCGTGCAGGCCGACCTGAGCGATATCCTGGGTATCCGCGGTGAGCCGGTATGGCGGCGGGTGGTGCGCTGGCCGCAGGCAATCCCGCAGTACGAACTCGGCCATGGCGAACGGCTGGCACGGCTCGACGCCGCACTGGCACGTCACCCCGGGCTGCACCTGGGCGGCAACTGGCGTGGCGGTATCGCCGTGGGCGACTGCCTGGAGAATGGCCGGCTGATGGGCGAGAAGCTCGCCACTCGTTGAGCGGCGAGCCCGGGGCGGGCGTGACTTGTCGGCCGCTACTTGTCCACCAGCTCGGCCACCGAGGCGAGGATCTCCTTGGGCCGGAACGGGTAGCTTTCGATCTCCGATTTGTCGGCGATACCGCTGAGCACCAGCACGGTGTGCATGCCTGCCTCGATGCCGGCGACGATATCGGTGTCCATGCGGTCGCCGATCATGCCGGTGCCATCCGAGTGCACCCCGAGCTTGTTGAGCGCCGAGCGGAACATCATCGGATTGGGCTTGCCGACGATGTACGGCTTGCGCCCGGTCGCCTCGGTGATCAGCGCGGCCACGGCGCCGGTCGCCGGCAGCACGCCTTCGGCACTGGGACCGGTGGCGTCCGGGTTGGTGCAGATGAAGCGCGCGCCATCCCGGATCAGGCGGATCGCCTTGGTGATCGCCTCGAAGGAGTAGGAGCGGGTCTCGCCGAGCACCACGTAGTCGGGCTTGGTGTCGGTCATGATGAAGCCGGCTTCGTGGATCGCGGTGAGCAGGCCCGCCTCGCCGACGACGAAGGCCGAGCTGCCCGGGGCCTGATCGCGCAGGAAGGCCGCGGTGGCCAGCGCCGAGGTCCAGATGCGCTCCTCCGGCACCTCGATGCCGCTGTGCTGCAGCCGGGCGCTGAGGTCGCGCGGCGTGTAGATGGAGTTGTTGGTCAATACCAGGAAGGGAATCTCGCGCTCGCGCCACTGATTGATCAGCTCGGCGGCACCGGGGATCGCCTTGTTCTCATGGACCAGAACGCCATCCATGTCGGTCAGCCAGGACTTGATGTTACGCCGGCTGGCGGTGTTCTCGCCCTGGCTCTTGCTCTGTTTCCCGGACGCGCCCTTGGCGGACGACGCTGTGTCGGAGCTGCGGTTGTCGGCCATGAAACCCCTCGGCGTGCGGCTGTGGATAGAGTGTCGATGATGATCTTGTGTACAGGCAGTTTAGCAACTCGAACGCCTTTCAGTAGCCGCGTGCGGCATCGGCGAGATCGGCGACCTCGCCGTGGGTCTCGAAGTGCTGGATATTGGCGGCGACGATGCGGCTGCCGCTCTCCGGGTCGATCAGCGAAGCGACGTGGGGCGTCACGGTGATGTCCGGGTGGTGCCAGAACGGATGCGCCTGGGGTAGCGGCTCCTGGCGGAAGACATCGAGGGTGGCGTGGCGCAACTGGCCGCTGGCGAGCGCAGCGAGCAGGTCTTCCTCGACCAGATGCGGGCCACGCCCGGCGTTGATCAGGCTGGCGCCGCGGGGCAGCCTGGCGAACAGCGCGGCGTCGAGGATGTTCTCGGTGGCGGGCGTCAGCGGCAGCAGACACACCAGGATCTCACAGCGCGCCAGGAAGGAGGCCAGCCCCGCCGGGCCGGCGTGGACCTCCACGCCCTCCAGCGGGCGCGGCGTGCGTGCCCAGCCCAGCGTCTCGAAACCGAGCCCGACCAGGGTGGCGGCGGCGCTGGCGCCGAGATTGCCGAGGCCCATGACGCCGACACGGCGCCGGGTGGCCGGCGGCACCACCTGCTGCGCCCAGCGCTGCTGGCGCTGGTTGGCGGCGATCAGTGGCATCTGACGGTGGTGGCGCAGCACGTGCAGCGCCACGTACTCGCGCATGCGCTGGGTCAGGTCCGCCCCCACGGTGCGGATGATCGGCACCCCCGGCGGCAGCTCGCGGTCGGCCAGGACGTGATCGATGCCCGCGCCCAGCGAGACGATCGCCTTGAGATGGGGAAAGGGCGTGAAGGTGCCGTCGGCGGGTCGCCAGACCACGGCATAGCGGACCGCCTCCGGGTCGCCGGGATCGTCTGCCGGGCGCAGCGTCCAGCCGGGCAGCAGTGGCGCGAGCTGGTCGATCCACCAGGCGATCTTGGCTGCATCGGGAAGCGAGACGACGATCGTGGCGCGTTCCGGCGATGCGCTCATGGGCGTACCTCCGGCGGGGTGTCGGCGAGCGGGTCGAGCTGGAACGGCGCCGGCGTGGCGCCGCCGCCGATCGGCTGGGTGGGGTCGCTGAGGCCGACACACTCGCCCGAAGCCGGATCGCGCGCCACCCCCGAGACGCAGGCGTAGAGTTTGGGAAAGACCCGCTGCTGGGCGATCTCCAGCGCAAAGCGTGACTCCAGCGCGGCCAGCGTCGCCGCGTCCAGGCGCGGGTCGACGCGTATCGAACCGCGATGGCTGGCGTCGAGGCGCGGGTGATGCACGGCTTCTTCCAGGCTCATGCCGAAGTCCATCATCAGCGCCGCGACCTGGGTCACCGCGGGCATGATCAGGTTGCCACCGGAAGCGCCCACCGAGAAGCGCGCCTCTCCGTCCTTCACCGCCACCGTGGGGCACATGTTCGACGAGTTGATGCGCTTGCCGCCGGCCATGGTCGTCGGATAGCCGGGGCGCGGGTCGAAGTAGCTGACGCTGTCGTTCATCAGCATGCCGGTCTGGGGCAGCGTGACCCCGGAGCCGAAGCGGTTGAGCAGGGTATAGGTGAGCGCGACCATGTTGCCCTCGGCATCCACCGCGGACATCGACGAGGTGCAGGCGCCGTTCTCGCCGTCGCTGTGATCGCGATGCCCGGCGCTCGGCGCCAGCACGCCGGTGCGAATCTTGTGCTGGCGCCAGCACGCCTCCAGCGCCTCGGCGTAGGCCACCCAGGTCGCCGGGGTCGGCCGTGCGGGCGGCACCGGCATCGCGGTCTCGGCGTGGGCCAGCATCTCGCGCTGGCGCAGCCCGCCCGAGGCCTCCCCGGGGGTATAGAGGGTATAGCCCCGGTGCGTGGCCATCATCGGCGTATATTCGCGCACCGTGTAGCCTGCCAGATCGTCTCGCGAGAGGCGTGAGCCGCCGGCCTGGAGGTCGGCGACGATCTTCGTTGCCAGTTCTCCGCGATAGAAGGTATCGGCGCCGCCGGCGGCGATCTCGGTGAGCGTGTCGGCCAGCTGCGGTATGCGCAGGCGGCTCTCGGGCGCGGCCGGATGCCCGTCGGGCAGATAGATCGCCGCCGAGGTCGGGTCGCGGGACAGAGTGCGGGCACAGAGTGCGATCTGCAGGGTGGTGAACCAGTCGACCTGAAGGCCGCGTTCGGCCAGCGCGATGGCCGGTGCCATGACCTCGGCGCGGGGGCGCGAGCCGAAGCGCGTAAGCGCCTGGTCGAGCCCGGCCACGGCGCCGGGCACGGTGATCGAGCGATAGCCTGCGATGTTGGCGTCGTCGACCACCCCGGGAAAGCCCATCGGAGTCTTCGGCCGGCTGGGGTCGACCGGATAGTCGGCGAGACGGATGGCCTCAGCCAGCGTGCCCTGGAAATCGAGCGCCACGGCGCGCTGCTCCCGGGCCAGCCAGATCACCATGAAGCCCGAGCCGCCCAGCCCGCACATCCACGGCTCGACGGCGTTGAGGGCGTAAGCGGTGGCGACGATGGCATCGACGGCGTTGCCGCCGGCATCGAGCTGAGCCGCCCCGGCGCGGGCGGCGAGCCGGTGCTGGGCGGCCACCGCACCCCGCGGCGAGCGCACCGCCGGGGTGGTCAGGGTCCAGTTGTCGCTATCGGCATGGGGGCTGGGGAGGAGCATTGCCGGGCGGCCTCGCGCAGTCGGGTCTCTCTGCGATCATACGGCCTGTGGCGAAAAGATCACCCCGCAGGAGCGATACCTGGCCGGGCGCAGGCAGTTTTCATACCAGGCCTCAGGCGGCGCCCGCGGCCAAGCGCCAGCTACCCAGATAGAAGCCGAGATAGCGCAGCGCCACATAGCCGACGATCACGCTGGCGACGACGATCTCCAGTGTGGCCAGACCATGGACGATGGCGATGTCGTGGTGATGGAAGCCGGCCTGCTGCATCCAGGCCGCGGTCTTCACCAGTGCCGTGGCGCCGATCACCATGGGAAAGGTGAAGGCGGCGTAGCCGGGGCTGTAGGGCAGGCGCAGCAGCCTGATGAAGGCCAGGTAGATGATCAGCGTCATCAGCACCGCGATGCCGCCGAGCAGCGCCACCAGCAGCGGCGAGGGGCTGGCGACCACGCTCAGGTAGCCGGCCAGCGAAAGGCTGGCGGGGGCTGCCATGATCGCGATGGTGGGCTTGGCCGGATCGGGGATCTCGGCGGCGAAGATCAGCCGGTAGATCATCACCGGCAGCAGCACCGCATAGAGGCCCATGCCCAGGGAGAGCAGGCCCAGGGCGAGCGGATGCAGCGCGGCCACGCCGGGGAAGGCGACGTCGGCGACGATGATCCCCACCGGCGGCACGAACCACGCCGGCACCATGTGGTGCAGCTCGAAGTCGCGCACCCGATGCACCACGAAGGCGACCAGGAACAGCAGGTGCAGGGCCACCGCGACCAGCCACAGGGCCACGCCCAGGTTTGGTGCGAGCCAGGTGCCCGCGGTCTTCGATACCACCATGGTCGCCATGGCGAAGGTGGGTACCACACTGCCCACCACCGGGTGCGCCAGGTCCGCCCACAGCAGCCGTGGGTGGAGCACGAACTTGGCACTGAGCAGTGCCAGCAGCACGGCGGCGATCAGCGCGCCGCTCGCCTGTGCCACGCCGCCCAGCGGGGCGAAGCTCTCCCACGCCCAGCCTAGACTCGAGATGCCAAGGGCCAGGCCGGCCATGGGGGTGGGGGCGTGCTGCAGGCGCTGGTGCAGGGTCATCAGGCGTGTCGCCATGGGAACCTCGACGGTGAGGATGATCGAATGCTGCCCATCTTATGGCTTTTCGTGCTATCGATATATTTTAACTTTCTTCACCAGGCGTTTTATTATAATTAACGAAGTTGTCTGCCCTGCTCTGTAGACGCGATCACCCAGACACGGCTCCCGAGACATTCACCGCGATGAAGAGGTATCCCATGGCCATCACCCTGCGCCAGCTCCAGGTCTTCGTCAGCGTGACCCGGGAGCGCACCCTGACCGCGGCGGCCGAACGCCTCTCTCTGAGCAAGCCGGCGCTGAGTATCGCCCTGGCCGAGCTGGAGAAGCAGTGCGGGCGGACCCTGTTCGACCGCCACCGCAATCGGCTCTATCTCAACGACCAGGGGCGTCGGTTGCTGCCGCTGGCGGATGAGCTGCTGGCGCGTAGTGCCACCCTCGAGCAGCTGTTCGATGACGCCACCACGCTGGGGGGCCAGCTGCACATCGGGGCCAGCTACACCATCGGCCACCAGTTGCTGCCACGCCTGCTGCGCGACTTCCGCGATGCCACCGGCCATCATCAGCAGCAGCTCACCATCGCCAACAGCGCCGCGATCTGCACGGCCCTGGAGGCGTTCGAGCTGGATATCGGCATGATCGAGGGGCGCGTCGCCGATGCGCGCTTCGACGTCACCCCCTGGCGCCGGGATCGGCTGGTGGTGACCGCCGCCGCCGACCATCCGCTGGCGGCGGCGGGGCCACTCGAGATCGAGGCCCTGGCGGGGGAGGCGTGGCTGCTGCGCGAGCCGGGCTCGGGTACCCGCGAGCAGTTCATGCGCTATATCGCCCCGAGGCTGCCGGCGTGGCGTCCGGGGCTGGAGATCAACTCCGCCGAGGCGATCATCAATGCCGCCGCGGCGGGCCTGGGGCTGACCTGCCTGTCGCGGCTGGAGGCGCGCCATGCGCTGCGCGACGGGCGTCTGGTCGAACTCGACGTGGGCCTCGAGATGACCCGCGAGTTCAGCCTGGTGCTGCATCGCGACAAGTATCGCAGCCCGCTGCTCGAGCGTTTCGTGGCCTTCTGTCGGGCAGAGGGGAACCCCGAGGGCGATGACTTGGTCTAGTCTGATGAGAGGGCCGGATAGGGACGCCGGTCACGGGTACCGCCAAAGGAGAGGTCATGATCATCACCGTGGGTGAATTCAAACGTCTGCTCGACGCCTACGACGACAGTCTGGAGCTGAGTTTCAGCGGGCTCGAATATCACCGTCTCAAGCAGAAGGGCGATGCGCACCTCGAGGTCGAGTTCGAGGAGAAGGTGTTCAAGGACAAGCAGGGCCATACCCGGATTCACGACGACAAGTACTGACGCTCGCCGTGTGGCAAGGCGTCGGGTGCGCGCTTCCGTCGCGCCTGCGCGCCCGGCCGCGGGATTACCCGCGGCCCATTTTTGGTTATCTTGACGCCCCATCACGGTAGGGAGCGCTAGAGATGGAACGATCCAACCCCAGTACGCGGGTCGACGTCGCGATCGTCGGCGCCGGACCGATCGGCCTGTGCTTCGCCAACGCGCTGTCGCGGCGCGGCGTCAGCGCGCTGCTGATCGATCGGCAGCCGCGCGCCAGTCTCGAAGCACCGCCCAGCGACGGCCGCGAGATCGCGCTGACGCGAGCCTCGCAGGAGACCCTCGAGGCGCTCGACGTGTGGCCGCGGATACCCCATGAGGAGCGCGCGACGATGCGTGCCGCCAAGGTCTTCGACGGCCAGTCGCTGTTCGCCATGCAGATAGCGCCGCGTGCGGGGCAGGACGCCGAGCTCGGCTGTCTGGTGCCCAATCGGGTGATTCGTGGTGCGGCCCACGCCGCGCTCAGCGCAGCATCCGAGGCCCGGGCCGAGGTGCTGTGGCGCACCGAGAGCGAGGTCGAAGCCTTTGCCCCCAGCGCCGACGACACCCGGGTCGAGATTCGCCTGGCCGGGGGCGAGACCCTCGAGGCCGCGCTGCTGGTGGCGGCGGACAGCCGCTTCTCGACCACGCGCCGGGCGATGGGCATCCCCGCGCATACCTATCAGCACGGCCAGCACATGCTGGTATGCCGCATGCACCATGCACAGCCCCACGACTTCACCGCCTGGGAGTGGTTCGGCCATGGCCAGACCCTGGCGCTGCTGCCGGTGGACAGCCACTGCTCGTCGGTGGTGCTGACCCTGCCGCCGGCGCAGATGGATGCGCTGATGACGCTGCCCCAGGCTGAGTTCGAAACCGAAATCACTCGCCGTCTCGAGGGGCGTCTGGGGACGATGACCCAGGCCGCCGAGGCGCGTCGCTACCCGTTGGTCAGTGTCTACGCCGAGCGTTTCGTGGGGCCGCGCCAGGCACTGCTCGGCGATGCCGCGGTGGGGATGCATCCGGTCACTGCCCACGGCTTCAACCTCGGCCTCGAGGGCGTGCGCCGTCTCGCCGGGCTGATCGGCGATGCCCGCGAGGCGGGGCAGGATATCGGCGCGCCCCGGCTGCTGGCGCGCTACCAGCGCGAACAGCGTCTGGCGACCGGGCCGCTGTTCGCCGCCACCTTGGCGATCGTCGGCCTCTACACCGATGAACGTCCGCCAGCACGGCTGCTGCGCAAGGCCATACTGCGCGCCGGTGAAGCCGCCTGGCCGGTGCGGCGGCTGATCGCCGGCCATCTGATGCGCTCTGCAGGCTAGTAGGCGGGTGATCGCCACCGGCAGGAGGATTTTCCGCTAGGCTCTGAAACATCTCATCGTCGTGCCCCAGTGCATGGATATCGATAGGTCGGTGGCGCGGCTCGAACCCTCGAAGGAGGATGTCACATGGAACTCGCAATGGTGGGGCTGGGGCGCATGGGCGCCAATATGGCCGAACGGCTGGTACGCGGCGGACATCGGGTGGTCGGTTCCGATCCGAGCCCGGAGGCGCGCGCCAAGGCGGCGGACAAGGGCATCGAGCCGGCTGAATCGCTGGCAGCGGCGATCGAGGCGCTGCCGTCGCCGCGGATCGTGTGGCTGATGGTGCCGGCGGGGGATCTCGTCGACAAGCTGCTCGCCGAACTCGAACCGCTGCTGGCGGCGGACGATGTGGTCATCGATGGCGGCAACTCGCGCTACCAGGACAGCCTGCGGCGGGCCGAGCGCGCCGGCGAGCGGGGCCTGCACTTCGTCGATGTGGGTACCAGCGGCGGGGTCTGGGGGCTCGCCGAGGGCTACAGCATGATGATCGGCGGCGAGGACGACGTGGTCGACTCGCTCACGCCGCTGTTCGAGACCCTGGCGCCGGCGGCGGACAAGGGCTGGGGGCATGTCGGTCCTGCCGGTGCCGGCCACTTCACCAAGATGGTCCACAACGGTATCGAGTATGGCCTGATGCAGGCCTACGCCGAAGGCTTCGCGATCATGAGCAAGAAAGCGGAGTTCGGCGTCGACCTGCACCAGGTCGCCGAGATCTGGCGCTACGGCAGTGTGGTGCGTTCATGGCTGCTCGACCTGACCGCCGATGCGCTGGACAAGAACCCTTCCCTCGAGGGCATCGCGCCCTACGTCTCGGACTCCGGCGAAGGACGCTGGACCGTGGCCGAAGCGCTCGAGCTTGACGTCAGCGCGCCGGTCATTACCCTCTCCCTGCTCGAGCGCCTGCGCTCGCGGGAGGAGAACTCCTTCGGTGACAAGCTGCTCGCCGCGATGCGCAATGAATTTGGCGGTCACGCGATCAAGTCGGACTAGGCTCCGTCTAATACCCCGGCTCTCTCCGGGGCGGGCTTGTCAGACAGGGGCTATTGGATAGTGTCTATTGGATAGCGTCTATCGGCTAGGATCGACCAGAGAGTGCGCTACCAGATGTAGTATCCCGAACGCGCTGTTCGCTACCAGTCGAACGGCGCGTTCGACGTTTTCGGAGGCCCTTTTCTGCCGTTCTCGAGGGCTTTCCACCTCCGCGGGAGAAATTTTCGGCCCTTGACAAGGCGTGAGGCGCACAACGGTGGGCCCTCCCGAAGGGGTCGAAAATATCCACAGGGAATACACAGAAAAAAACCACATCTATGCTTGGAAAAACGCCAGGCTACCATATATAGTGTTTTTCCAGAGGCGGCGGACACCACGCAACGGGCGTCCAGACGCCGCCAAGGCCCGCACCATCGGCCAGCGATGGGCGCTATTTCCTATCACGGATGGTAATGATTATCATGAGCATCACGATCTATAGCAAACCCGCTTGCGTCCAGTGCAACGCCACTTATCGCGCGCTGGACAAACAAGGGATCGACTATACCGTGGTCGACCTGACCCAGGACGCCGCTGCCATGCAGCGTGTGCAGGATCTCGGTTACCGTCAGGTGCCGGTCGTGGTGGCAGGTGATGATCATTGGGCCGGTTTCCGCCCGGACAAGATCAGCACGCTGGTCGCCTGATTCGTTGTTCCCGGGGCGCCCGCCCCGGATGGCACGGACCGCGCCAGGCGCGCCGGTCCGGTCTGGAGAGCGCGGCAGAGCGGCCGCCGCATGGCATCGCCCCGCGCTCGCAGAGAGTCTCCAGGCCGCAGTCGAACCCGACACGACCTGAATCGCGCAGAAGCGCAGGGGAGTCGTCATGGCTGAGCTGGTCTACTTCTCGACCAAATCAGGCAACACGCGACGCTTCGTGGAAAAGCTCGGCCTGCCGGCCAGCCGGATCCCGCTGAACCGCGATGATCCGCCGCTGCGCGTCGTAGCACCTTATATTCTCATCGTGCCCACCTACGGCGATGGCGAGCCACGCACGGCGGTACCGCCGCAGGTGATCCGCTTTCTCAACGATGAGCACAACCGGTCGCTGATCCGCGGGGTCATCGCCGGTGGCAACGCCAACTTCGGGGCGGCATTCGGTCTGGCTGGCCGGGTGATCGCGCAGAAGTGCCAGGTACCGTATCTCTACCGTTTCGAGCTGATGGGCACCGATGAGGATGTCCGTCGCGTCCTTGCAGGGGTGAATGAATTTTGGAAACGCTCAGCCTAGAAAAAGAGACGGCAGCGCGATCGCCCGCCGATCACAATGCCAAGACGCTCGACTACCATGCGCTCAACGCCATGTTGAACCTGTATGACGCCGAAGGGCGTCTGCAGCTCGACAAGGACCGCGAGGCCGCGCGTCAATATTTCCTTCAGCACGTGAACCAGAACACCGTGTTCTTCCACTCGCTGAAGGAGAAGCTCGACTATCTGGTGGAAGAGGGCTACTACGAGCAGGAAGTGCTCGACCAGTACGACTTCGCCTTCGTCACGGCGCTGTTCGATCAGGCCTATGCGGTCAAGTTCCGCTTCCAGAGCTTCCTGGGCGCTTTCAAGTACTACACCAGCTACACGCTCAAGACCTTCGACGGCAAGCGCTATCTCGAGCGCTTCGAGGATCGCGTGTGCATGGTCGCACTGTCGCTGGCACGCGGTGACGAGACCCTGGCGCGCCAGCTGGTAGAAGAGATCATCCACGGGCGTTTCCAGCCGGCTACCCCGACCTTCCTCAACTGCGGCAAGCGTCAGCGCGGCGAGCTGGTCTCCTGCTTCCTGCTGCGCATCGAGGACAACATGGAGTCCATCGGGCGCTCCATCAACTCGGCGCTGCAGCTCTCCAAGCGCGGCGGCGGGGTGGCGTTCTCGCTCTCCAACATTCGCGAGGCGGGGGCGCCGATCAAGCGCATCGAGAACCAGTCCTCAGGCATCATTCCGATCATGAAGATGCTCGAAGACGCCTTCTCCTACGCCAATCAGCTGGGCGCGCGTCAGGGTGCCGGGGCGGTCTATCTCAACGCCCACCACCCGGACATTCTGCGTTTCCTCGACACCAAGCGCGAGAACGCCGACGAGAAGATCCGCATCAAGACGCTCTCGTTGGGTATCGTGATGCCGGACATCACCTTCGAGCTGGCCAAGCGCAACGAGGACATGTACCTGTTCTCGCCCTATGACGTGGAGCGCATCTACGGCGTGCCCTTCGGTGACATCAGCATCACCGAGAAGTACGACGAGATGGTCGACGACGGCCGTATCCACAAGAAGAAGATCAACGCCCGCGAGCTGTTCCAGACCATCGCCGAGCTGCAGTTCGAATCCGGCTACCCGTATCTGATGTTCGAGGACACGGTCAATCGCGCCAATCCGATCCACGGCCGGATCAACATGTCCAACCTGTGCTCGGAGATCCTGCAGGTCAACACCCCGACCGAGTACGACGACGACCTCGGTTATCGTCAGATCGGCGAGGACATCTCCTGCAACCTGGGCTCGCTCAACATCGCCAAGACCATGGACTCGCCGGACTTCGGTGCCACCGTGGAGACCGCGATCCGCGGCCTGACGGCAGTCTCCGAGATGAGCCATATCTCCTCGGTGCCGTCGATCGCCGAAGGCAACGCCAAGTCCCACGCGATCGGCCTGGGGCAGATGAACCTGCACGGCTACCTGGCCCGCGAGCGTATCTTCTACGGTAGCGAAGAGGGGTTGGATTTCACCAACATCTACTTCTACACCGTGGCGTTCCACGCCATTCGTGCCTCCAACCGCATCGCCATCGAGCGTGGCACGCGCTTCGCCGGTTTCGAGCAGTCGACCTATGCCAGCGGCGAGTACTTCGACAAGTACACCGAGCAGGCGTGGGAACCCAAGACCGAGAAGGTGCGCGGGCTGTTCGAGAAGAGCGGCATCCACGTCCCGACCCAGGACGACTGGCGCGAGTTGAAGGCATCGGTGATGGCCCACGGGCTGTTCAACCGTAACCTGCAGGCGATCCCGCCCACCGGTTCGATCTCCTACATCAACAACTCGACGTCGAGCATCCACCCGGTCACGGCCAAGGTCGAGATCCGCAAGGAGGGCAAGCTGGGCCGCGTCTACTACCCGGCGCCCTACCTGACCGACGACAACCAGGCCTACTACCAGGACGCCTACGAGCTCGGCCCGGAGAAGATCATCGACACCTACGCCGAGGCGACCCAGCACGTCGACCAGGGCCTGTCGCTGACGCTCTTCTTCCGCGACACCGCGACCACGCGTGACGTCAACAAGGCGCAGATCTACGCCTGGCGCAAAGGCATCAAGACGATCTACTACATTCGTCTGCGCCAGGCCGCGCTGGAAGGGACGGAAGTCGAAGGTTGCGTCTCCTGCACGCTCTAAGCCCGACTGTCTGAATTTGTTGGAACGCGCCGGCGCTCGCGCCGGCGTCAACCGAACGAGAACATGCTCATGGATATGCCCGCGACCTCTGCAGCCCGCCATCTGAGCCGGGTCGATGCGATCAACTGGAACCGCCTTCAGGACGACAAGGACCTGGAGGTCTGGAACCGTCTGACCGGCAACTTCTGGCTGCCGGAGAAGATTCCGCTCTCCAACGACATCCCGTCCTGGAACACCCTGACCGAGCAAGAGCAGCAGCTGACCATTCGTGTCTTCACCGGTCTCACCCTGCTCGACACCATCCAGGGGACGGTCGGCGCACCGACGCTGATCGAGGATGCGGTGACCCCCCACGAAGAGGCGGTGATCACCAACATCAGCTTCATGGAGTCGGTCCACGCGCGCTCCTACAGCTCGATCTTCTCGACGCTTTGTGCCACCCGCGACGTCGACGACGCCTACCGCTGGAGCGAGGAGAACCCCTTCCTGCAGAAGAAGGCGGAGCTGATCCTCGAGCGCTACCGCGCCGAAGACCCGCTGATGCGCAAGGTCGCCAGCACCTTCCTCGAGTCGTTTTTGTTCTACTCCGGCTTCTACCTGCCGATGTACTGGTCCAGCCGCGCCAAGCTGACCAACACCGCCGACCTGATCCGTCTGATCATTCGTGACGAGGCGATCCACGGCTACTACATCGGCTACAAGTTCCAGCGCCAGCTCGCCCAGCTGCCGGCGGAGCGCCAGGAAGAGATCAAGATCTACGCCTATGAGCTGCTCCACGAGCTCTACGACAACGAGGTGAGATACACCGAGGCGCTCTACGACGATGTCGGCCTGACCGAAGACGTCAAGAAGTTCCTTCACTACAACGCCAACAAGGCGTTGATGAACCTGGGCTTCGAAGCGCTCTTCCCGGCCAGCGTCACCGACGTCAGCCCGGCGATCCTCGCCGCGCTCTCGCCGGGTTCCGATGAGAACCACGACTTCTTCTCCGGTTCCGGCTCCTCCTACGTGATCGGCAAGACGGTCAGTACGGAAGACGAGGACTGGGCGTTCTGAAGCTCGGCAACCTCTCCGGTCGACTCATGCCAAACCGCCCCACCTGGGCGGTTTGGCGCGTCTGGGGTCGAGCTTCCATGCTCGCTGCACACTGTGTGCATGAAGTGCGGCGATAGTGAGGGTGCACCGTATCCCGGTGCGCCACTGGAGTCGTGTCGTCATGCAAGCAAGGTCCAAGTCACTGTTCGCGCTCGCCGTTACCCTCACCGCACTGTCACCACTGGCGCTGGCTACCCCCCCCGAGCAGCCGCAGCCGCCGGCCCCCCATAGCGCCAAGCCGACGCACGCCACTGCGTTGAAGGATGCCGTGGTCGCCAGCTGGTCGCTCGATCAGCAGCAGCAGGCCGCGCTGACCCGGGCGGATATCGATTTCCGTGATGGCCTGCACAAGCTGCGCGGCGATGGCTCCCAGGCGGCTCCTGAGCAGCGCCGTGCCGCGCTCGATGCGCTGCTCGATCAGCAGCGCCAGCAGCTCGCCAAGGTGCTGGATCCGGCGCAGCTGCGCGCCTATATGATGCTGGAACGGCAAGCGGCGATGCCACGCCACCCGGGGCCGCGCCGCGGTCACGATCCGGCGGCCCTGGACGCCGACCTGAAGGCGCGCTTCACGCCGCTGTTCGCGACCTGGCAGCTCGCCCCGCAGCAGCGTGCGGAAGTGCTCAACGCCCAGCGTACCTTCTTCGATGGCCTGCACCAGCTCAAGCGGCCCGATGCCGCGCCTGACGCCGAGGCTGGCGATCCGCGCGGCGAGCGCTTCAGACGCCTGATCGAGCAGCGCCACAGCGCCCTGGCCCAGGTGCTGAGCCCGGACCAGGTCACCGCCTTCGAGGCGCTGACCCAGCCGCCGCGGCCGCCCCGCGCCGGGCAGCCGCCGGCCCCCGAGGCGCCGCCGGCGCCTCCTGCACCCGGCACGCCCTCGGCACCGCCAGCGCCTGACGCGCCGCCAGCGCCCTGAGTCGCACCACCAGGCCCTTCTCAGGAAGGGCTTTTTTGTGCGTGCCACAAGTGCACTTGCTAGTCTGGGACCTTCACTCGCCGCAGGATGGACCCCCATGGAAGATCAATGGCTGAGCTGGGCCAAGCGTATTTCCGCGCTCGCCGATACCGGGCTGCATTACTGCCGCGACACCTTCGACCGGGAACGTTACGAGGAGTTATCTGCGCTCTCGCGCGAGATGATGGCGGCGCTGGGCGACGCTACCCCCGAGCGTATCGCCACGGCGCTGGGTCCGCGTGAGGGCCATGTCACGCCCAAGATCGACGTGCGCGCGGCGGTCATCGAGAAAGGTCGCATTCTGCTGGTACAGGAGCGTTCGGATGGCCGCTGGACCCTGCCCGGTGGCTATGCCGAGGTGGGCGTGTCGGCCGCGGACAATACCTGCAAGGAGGTGTGGGAGGAGGCCGGGATACGGGTGCGCGTCAAGCGGCTCTATGCCATCCGCCACAAGGCGCGGCACGCCTATCCGCCGGATGTGCTCGACTTCTACAAGCTGTTCTTCCTCTGCGAGCGGCTCGACGCCGCCGCGCTGGACCCCGGGCACGAAGTGCTGGATGCCGCCTACTTCGCGCCCGACGCGCTGCCGCCGCTCTCGACGCCGCGGGCGATCGCCCGCGACATCGAGGATGCCTTCGCTTTTCATGCCCAGCCGCAGCGGCCCACGATCATCGACTAGCGAATTCAGCCGACGAGGCGTCTAGAACGCTTCCCACTCGGCGGTCTCCGCCTCGCGGCGCCGGGCCGGCTGGGCGCTTGCAGGTTTGGCGCTCGCCGCCGGCAGCGGCGCGGCCTGCGGGCTGGCCACGGCGCTGGCATCGAGGCGGAACACCGCGACCACCGACTGCAGCTCGTTGGCTTCTTCTTCCAGCGCCCGCGCGGCGTTGGCGGCCTGCTGCACCAGCGCGGCGTTCTGCTGGGTGACCTGGTCCATCTGGGTCACTGCCTGGTTGACCTGGGTGATGCCGTGGTTCTGCTCCTCCGAGGCCGCCGCGATCTCGTGCATGATCTCGCTGACCCGGGTGATCGAGTTGACGATGTCCTGCATCGTCGTGCCGGCCTTGTCGGCCAGAGCGGCACCGCTCTCGACCCGCTCGGCGGAGCGCTGGATCAGGTCGCGGATCGCCTTGGCCGCATCGGCGGAGCGCCTGGCCAGTGTCTGCACCTCGTTGGCGACCACGGCGAAACCGCGGCCCTGCTCGCCGGCGCGGGCCGCCTCCACCGAGGCGTTGAGGGCGAGGATATTGGTCTGGAACGCCACCGAGTCGATGGCGTCGAGCAGCGTCACCGCCTGGCGCGAGTTCTCGCTGATCGCGTGCATCGTGCTCACCACGCCGCCGACCACCTCGCCACCGCGATTCGCCACATCGGTGGCCTCGCTCGCCAGCTGGCTCGCCTGGACCGCGTTGTCGGCGTTCTGGCGCACGGTCGAGGTCAGCTGCTCCATGCTGGCAGCGGTCTCTTCCAGCGATGCCGCCTGCTGCTCGGTGCGCGAGGAGAGGTCGGTGTTGCCCTGGGCGATGCCGCTGGCGCCGTCGAGCACGTTGTCGCAGGCGTTGCGGACGTTGCCGACGGTGCTCGAGAGATGGCTCTGGGTCTGCGCCATGGCCGCGAACAGCCGCCCGATCTCATTGTTGCCGCGGCGCTCCACCGGCACTGACAGATCGCCGGTGGCGAGCTTCTCGCAGTGCGCCACCAGGCGCTCCAGCGGACGAATCACGTTGACCGTCACGCCCCACAGCACGATCGCCACCAGAACCAGGGTCGCCACCACCGCGGCGGCAATGCCGGCGTTGATCAGGGCCGGCGAGACATCGGTGTTGACGGCGTAGGCGGCCAACCCCGCGACCCCCAGCACCAGGAGTGTGAATGCCAACAGTACCAGCAGCCAGCTGGTCTTCACGGTCATGTCTGCGAGACGTTTCATGCTTGGTTCACCTGCCTTCCCTTAGTATCCGAGTGCCGGGCGTCACCACGCAGGTGTCGGCCGGAACGGCGCCGATTCGCGTGGGCGCCGAATACGCTTTATCGGCGCTTGCGCCAGCGCCTTGAGTACCCGTCGCTGCGGCAAACTGGCACACCTGGCCGGCGCCGTGGCTGGGGGCCACGCTGGCGGCCTCACTTCTTCTCGACAGGCAGCGGAGTACAGCAGATGAACGCACAACGGATCCTTTCCCAGCTCATGCAGCAGGCGGGTAGCGGTCAGCGCCAGAAGGCCGGCGGCAACGGCATCGACGTCAAGTCGCTGCTCGGCGGCGGCGCGTCGGGCCTGCTGGTGGGCAGCAAGCGCGGGCGCAGCCTGGGCGGCAAGGCGATCAAGTACGGCGCGCTGGCCGGCCTGGGCGCCCTGGCCTGGAAAGCCTGGCAGGCGCATCAGGAGCAGAAGTCGGCGCCCGCCGAGGCGACGACCGCCACCGACCAACCGCTGGAGCAGCTCTCCGGCGAGCGCCAGGAGACCCGCAGCCTGTCGATTCTGCGAGCGATGATCGCGGCGGCGCGCGCCGATGGCCATATCGACGCCGTCGAGCGCGCCGCCCTGGGCGAGCAGATCGATGCCCTGGGGGCGGATGATGAACTGCACGCCTGGGTCGAGCGCGAGATGTCGGCGCCGCTGGATGCCGAGGCGATCGCGCGCGATGCCGACTCGCCCCAGGCGGCCCGCGAGCTCTACCTTGCCAGCGTGGCGATCATCGACGACCAGAACCCGATGGAGAAGGCGTGGCTCGACCAGCTGGCGCAGGCGCTGTCACTGGATAGCGAGATGCGCCAGGCCCTCGAACGAGAGGTGCACGCGGTCTGAGCCGTGTGCGGTCGTGGGCGGGTGGGGCGCCCTCAGGCGGGGCGGGGAGAGCCGGCGCCTTCGATGACGGTATTGAGGGATACGCGCATGGCGACGTTGGCCTGTCACTTGCGCTATTCGCGTGGCGAGATCGCCTCGGAACGGCTGCGCGGCTGGATCGCCACGGTACTGACGGCTTGCTGCTGAGGCGGTTGCGCAACCCCATGTTCAAAGTTCAACTTGGGTGAACTTGATTAACGCCGACGACACGAATTAACCGTGGTGTATTTTTCCCTTTAAATTCAATCATTTATTGAAAGTGCTCGGGGTGATGGCTATAGTCTGAGTCTCTTTGGGGAGTAGCCGGTCGCTGGCGTGCAGATCTTGGTCCAGCGGCGTGCGTGTCAACACACTCGGCCCTGGCCGTGGCACGTACACCGATCTCGGTTGGCGAGACCATTGACACCCGCGGCGCAGAGTCGGGCCTGGTGGGTGTCGTGGTTCAACTACCGGCTGGACGACGCCATGAATCCCGCATCTCTTGTCTTGCTCGCCTTCGCGATGTCGACCGACGCCTTTGCCGCGTCGATCGGCAAGGGCGCCTCGCTCAAGCGCACGCGATTTCCCGAGGCGCTGCGCATCGGCGTGATCTTCGGCACCATCGAGGCGATCACCCCGGTCATCGGTTGGGCCATCGGTCTGGCGGCGACCCATTTCGTCTCCGAGTGGGATCACTGGATCGCTTTCGTGCTGCTGGCCGGTCTCGGTTCGCACATGATCTGGGCCGGACTCAAGCCCGACGACCCGCGGGCTCAGGAAGACGCGGATGTCCCGGCACGGCGTTCGTTCTGGCTGGTGGCAGCCACCGCCCTGGCCACCAGCATCGATGCCATGGCGGTCGGCGTCACACTGGCCTTCGCTGATATCAATATTCTGGTCGCGGCGATGGCGATCGGCCTGGCCACCACGCTGATGGTCACCATCGGGATCATGCTCGGCCGCGCCATCGGCTCGCTGATCGGCAAGCGCGCCGAGATCGGCGGTGGTCTGGTGATGATCGTGATCGGCTGCATGGTGCTCTATCAGCATCTCGCCGGTGCCTGAGCGATAGCGGGCCCCGCCCGCACGGCAAGGTAGACGTCAACGGCCACCCTCGGTGGCCGTTGGCATTTGGCGCCTGCCGTTGGTGCGCTTCTCAGGAGATCGGGTGCCGGCAGGCTCGAACCACCAGGCTTGAATTACCACGCTGCTTTCTCCATCTTGATCACGCATTTCGATTAGCCACCCTGAACCTCAAGGAGCTTCCATGGCTCGTCAGCCGATCCGCGACAACGCGCTCAAGGCCGCGTTACGCACACCGCAGTTTCGCCAGCAGCAGCAGACCCCCAAGAAGGGCAAGGGCAGCTATTCACGCAAGGGCCGTGGTGCCCAAGGGGGGCGCCATCGCCAAGCGGCCTGAGAGGCCGTTTCGCCATGGCGCTTTCCTGTCACCCCGCAGGCTGCTTGTCCTCTCGTCATCTTCTCTCCGAGTACCGCCTCAGCCCGGCATCAGCACGCTCCACCACGCCACCAGCAGCAAAACCAGCGCCAGCGCGCGGTTGAATAGCCGCCACTGCGCCGGAGAGCGCAGCAGTCGCGCGGCGCCGTCTCCCATCGCCCCCCAGGCTGCCAGGCAGGGCATGGCCAGGGTGGCGAAGATCGCCGCCAGGCCCGCGATCGCGACCGGGGTGACATGATGCGGGGCGAACACGCCCACCACTGCCAGTGCCATCAGCCAGGTCTTGGGGTTGATCAGCTGCAGTATGGCCGCCTGCCTGGCGCCGAAGTTCGGCGCTCGCATACCCTCAGCGCGCTCCGTCGAGGGTGCCGGGGCGTGGTAGAGACGCCATGCCAGCCAGCTCAGCCAGACGACGCCCAGCCAGCTCAGGGCCAGGCTTGCGTAGGGCCGGCTGATCAGCAGCTGGCCCAGGCCCAGCCCCACCAGCAGCACGAGGGTGGCGGCGGCCAGGCTGGCACCGATGACCGCCGGCAGGGTGCGCCGGAAGCCGTGATGCAGCCCCTGGTGCAGAATCAGCAGATTGGTCGGCCCCGGGGTGATCGAGGCGACGATGGCGAACAGCGCGAAGGGTAACCAGTTCGGCATGGGGTGGCTCCATGGGACAGCGAGAGCCCCGACTATCGCCTGGCGCGGCTGACGCGTCTGGAAGATCTGAGCAGAGCCGGCAGGCCGGTGGGATCGGGTCGAGGTGACGGGATCGGCCGGTTTGGGTCTACGGGGTCGGATCGATGGAATCGGGTCGACAGGAGTGGATCGACTCAAGGCCGCTCAGCGGCGGCGACAGTAGTCCGCAGGGGTGAGGCCGTAGGCGCGCCGGAACCAGCGCCCCAGATGGCTCTGATCGGCGAAGCCGAAGCGTGCCGCGACCTCGGCTGGGGCATCGCCCACGGCCAGGCAGCGGCGCGCATGGGCGAGTCGCAGCTGTACCAGGTAGGCGTGCGGCGCCAGCCCGAAGGCGGCCTTGAAAGCGCGGCTGAGACGGAAACGATCGACGCCGCAGTGGGCGGCGAGCGTCTCCAGGCCGATATCCTGCTCGCAGTGGGCGTGCAGATAGTCGCGGGCCAGACGCGCGGTGCGCGGCAGGCGTGGGTCGCCCAGGGCGCGCTCGTGCCAGCCCAGGTGGGGCAGCATGCCGCGCAGCACGGCGTCGAGATGCGTCTCCTTGGCCAGCTGCCAGCCGGGCATGCGCAGAGCGCTGAAGGCCGCAGCCACCTGGCGCGCCAGCTCCGGGTCGTCGGCCAGGGTGCGCCGGAAGCCGGGTTCTCCGCTGCTGACCGGGGCATCGCCGAACTGGCGCAGCTCACGCTGCAGCCAGGCCGGGTCGAGATAGAGCATGGCGTAGGTGAACCCGCCCGCGGCCGGCGCGTGACCGTCGTGGAGCTCGCCGGGCTCGACGAAAAACAACCGCCCCGGGGTGCTGTCGTGGCGCCGTCGCCGGCAGTGGAACTGCTGCACGCCCTGTTCGGTGAAGCCGACCAGGTAGCTGTCGTGCCAGTGGGGATCGTAGGCGTGGCCCTCGAAGTGGGCGCGCAGGGTCTCGATACCGCTAGCGTGGCGCTGCAGATCGATCCACCCGGTCGAAGACATGCTCATCCTCCTGGATGACGTGGACGCGGCTTCAGTCTGCCACGCCCACCCCACCGCGTCTGGAAGATTCGTGCACGGCGGTGGCGTGCTGGCGCCACGTTCAGTCGGGCAGCGGCGCTTCGAACGGCTCCTTGGCGCGGGCGGTGAGTGTGGTTCCGATCGAGGCGACGATCACCAGCGCGATCGCCAGCCACTGCAGCACGCTCAACTGCTGGCTCAGGAACAGCAGACCGGAGAGCGCGCCCACCGCCGGTTCCAGGCTCATCAGGGTGCCGAAGGTCTGGGTCGGCAGGCGTGGCAGGGCGATCATCTCCAGGGTGTAGGGGAGGGCGGTGGAGAGCACCGCCACCGCCAGCGCGAACGGCAGGATCTCGGGGGCGAAGATCGCCGGGCCGACCTCGATCAGCCCGATCGGGGCGATCACCACGGCGGCGATGGTGATGCCCAGGGTCGCACTCTGGGCGCCATTGATCGCGCCGGCCTTCTGCCCGAACAGGATATACAGCGCCCAGCACACCCCGGCACCCAGGGCGAAGGCCGCACCGACCGGATCGACCGGGCCGCTGTGGTCGTCACCCAGCAGGAGCAGCAGGATCAGGCCGCTGACCGCGAATGCCACCCACACCAGATCCAGCCAGCGGCGCGAGGAGAGCATCGCCACCGCCAGCGGGCCGGTGAACTCCAGCGCCACCGCGATCCCCAGCGGAATGCGCGCCAGCGCCTGGTAGAACATCAGGTTCATGATGCCCAGCGAGACGCCGTAGATCAGCGTCGACTTCCACGCCCGGCGGCTGATGCGCCGTCGCCAGGGCTGCATCACCAGCAGCAGCAGGCCGGCGGCCAGGATCAGGCGGATCGAGGTGGTACCGGTGGCGCCGATCTGGGGAAACAGCGTCTTGGCCACCGCCGCACCGCTCTGTATCGAACACATCGCCACCACCAGCATGGCGACCGGCCAGGCGCGCTGGACGAAGGGATGGGTGGCGACGGACATGACACCTCCAGGGGGGCTCGGGCATGATGGCTCGCCAAACCTGGCCGCGCAGCGCCTCGACGGTGAGCGGTGTGGGACGAGAGTCGCGATTGTACGGATGGGCAATATATTGCACAACTCTAACGAGCGCCCCGACGTGCTGGTGCACGTGGCTGCCAATGTCCGGCGCCTGCGCCAGGCGGTCTCCCTGAGTCAGCAGGCACTGGCCGAGCGGGCCGGGGTCAGTCGGCGCATGCTGGTCAATATCGAGAAGGGTGACGTCAACGTCAGTCTGGGCACGCTGGACCGCCTGGCCGAAGCGCTGGGCGTGCTGTTCTATGCCCTGGTCCAGCCGCCTGACAGCGAAGACTCCGCGCGTATCGACGAGGTGGCCTGGGTCGGCCGCTCGTCGGAGAGCCGGGCGCGGCTACTGGCGAGCAAGCCGGCCCGTCAGGAGGTCGAGCTGTGGTCCTGGTCGCTCGCACCGGGGGATGTCTACGCATCGGCGGCCGACGATAACGGCTGGCACGAGATGCTGGTGGTGATCGAGGGCACGCTGACGCTCGAACTGGCAGCGGGTGACATCGTCATCCCGGCCGGCGACTTCCATGTCTATCCGAGTGACCAGCCCTATCGCTATCGCAACGATGGGGCCGGTACGCTGCGCTTCATTCGCAACGTGGTCCATTGACCGTGCAGCGCACGCGATACCCTGCGCCGCTCACAGTCCCGCCTTGTCCAGCCCGAAGGCCTCGTCGGCGGAGCCAGGAACGGCCTGGAAGGCGATGCTGAGACGATTCCAGCCGTTGATGGCGACGATCAGAAAGGTCAGATCCGAGAGCTCCGCTGCGGAGAAGTGGCGGCGCATGTCGTCGTAGGTGTTGTCATCGACCCCATGCTCGGGCAGCCGGGTCAAGGTTTCCGTCCAGGCCAGGGCGGCCCGTTCGCGCGGGCTGAACAGTGCCGATTCTCGCCACACGGTCAGGTGGTGGAGACGGAGTTCGCGCTCGCCGTCGATCGTCGCCTCCTTGGCATGCATGTCGACGCAGAAGGCACAGCCGTTGAGCTGGGAGGCGCGCAGCATCACCAGATGCTTGAGCTCCTGGATCACGTCGATCTGCGCCAGTGCCATGTTGAAATCGAGGTACTTCTGCGCAGCCTGGGGAGAGGTCTGGTAGTAATTCACGCGGGCTTGCATGTCGTTCACCTGTCTGGGCAGTGGGTCGTGGGAAGGGAAGAATCAGATGCCGGGACAGGATGGGATGCCGGTGGGCGGTCGGACAGGGCCAAGATCTGCGACGATTTCTAGGCCATGGCAAGAGGCCCCGAGCCGCGTCACACCATGAGTTCGGCCAGCTGAGCTGCCAGGGCATCGGCATGGGCGGCATCGATGACGTTGGTGAAGCTCAGCAACAGCCCGGAGTGGCGTGCCGAGCTCAGGTGCCAAGCGGACAGCGCATGCCCGCCCAGCCCGGCGCTGGCGGCCCGGTTCGCAAGGGACACGTCGTCGGCGCCATCGGGAAGACGGACCAGCAGATGCATCCCGCCGGCCTGTAGATCGAGGTGAATCCGGTCGCCCAGATGATGTTCGAGCGCCTGGCGAAGATGTTCACGGCGCACCTGGTAGAGCGCCCGCATACGCTTGAGATGGCGGGCGAAATGGCCCTCTTCGATGAAATCCGTCACGACTGCCTGACTCAACGTCGGGGCGCCATGCCCCAGACGCTGCATCGCGCGCCGGAAGGTCGCGACCTGAGCACTGGGAACCACCAGGTAGGCCAGCTTGATGGCGGGAAACAGGACCTTGCTGAACGTGCCGGTGTAGAGCACGCGCTCGTCACCATCGAGACTCTTCAGCGCCGCTTCGGGATGGCCGCGATAGCGGTACTCACTGTCGTAGTCATCCTCGATGATCCAGGCTGCTTCCCGCTTCGCCCACGCCAGCAACGCCCGGCGGCGGGCCAGTGTCAACGTCACCCCGGTGGGGCTCTGATGCGTGGGCGTGACGACGGCGAAGCGGGCTTGGGCGGCACGTGAACACCCCGTTTCGACATTCAAGCCTTCGGCGTCGACGCTCACCGGCGTCAGCTGCATCCCTTCGCCCTGCAGTCGTTCCCGCGCCATCACATAGCCCGGCTCTTCGAACCATCCCCTGTCACCGGGTGTCAGCAGGGCCCGACAGATCAGGCCAAGCGTGTCTCGATAGCTGTCGGTGATGAAGATCTGTTCGGGCTGGCAGGCGATGCCCCGCGACACCCCGAGGTAGCTCACCAGGGCGCGCTTCAGTGCCGGGTGGCCCGTCGGCGGGGGGTAATTCAGTTCGGCGCTGGACTGGGCCCTGAGTCGGCGCTGGGTCAGGCGCGCCCACAACTTGTGGGGGAAGGCGTCCAGCGCCGGAAGCCCCAGTTGGAACGGGAGCGGCGGTTCGAGATCAGACTCCGGCGCCTGCCCGGCCATCGTATCCGGTATCGGGGCCGGACCCGTGGCGTCGGGCAGGTGGGGCGAAACGATCGTGCCCGCCGGGCCTCGCGGCAACAGATACCCTTCGCTGACGAGCAGCTGATACGCCAGCTCGACCGTGCCGCGTGACAGGTTCAGCTCACTGGCCAGGCTGCGTACCGAAGGCACCCGTTTGCCGGCTGGCAGGCGCCCGTCTGTCATCGCTTCGCGCAGGCGCTGATAGAGCTGTCGGTAGATCGGTACGTTTTGTGCGCGGTCGAGCCGAAGTCGGGGATTGGACATGTCGATGTCCTAGAAGATCGAAGACGTCTTGGCGCTGCCAAGTGGGTCTGCACGATTCTAACCTGACGCCTCTGCACAAGGAGGATGTCCGATGACGACGGTTCGACTATCACAGGTGACAACGGAGCAGGCGTGTCTGCGCTGCTTCGATGTCATGCGAGAGCTTCGCCCGCATCTCCAGGGATCGCGGGACTTCGTCGATCAGATCATGCGGCAGAGGGTGTTGGGATATCGGCTATTGGCGGCGTGGGAGGAGCGCCGGGTCGTCGGACTGGCGGGCTACCGTCTGACCGAAAACCTGCTCTATGGCCGCTTCGTCTACGTCGACGATCTCGTCGTCGGCGCAGCAGGCCGCCGCCACGGTTTGGGCGCGCGGCTGCTGGCGGCGGTGCGCGGGGAGGCGAGAGCGGCGGGGTGTCGCCATCTGGTGCTGGACACCGGGCTGGGCATGGCACTGGCGCAGCGCTTCTACTTCCGACAAGGACTGCTCTCCCGGGGCCTGCACTTCGTGGAGGCCTTGAGTGTCGAGGAGGCGGGATCATGACCCGGCGAACGTTGCTCGTGACCGCCAGCCCGCACCGCGACGAGGCCCTGGGGAGTCGTCTGGCGCGGAAGATCGCGGCGCAGCAGGGCGGTGACCTGCTGGTAAGGGATCTCGCTGCCGAGCCGCTGGCGCCGCTGACGGTGGACTACGCCCGGGCGCTGACGCTGCGCGATCCCTTGCCGCGCGCGAACGCGACGCTTGAGTTATCCGAGCGCCTGATCGAAGAGCTCGAATCCACCGACCGGCTGATTATCGCCACCCCCATGCATAACTTCGGCATGCCCGCGGCACTGAAGCTCTGGGTCGATTACGTGCTGCGCATTCATCGAACCTTTGCTGCGTCCCCCCAGGGCAAGGTGGGCCTGCTGGCGGACCGGGCGACGCTCGTCATCGTCAGTTCCGGCGGCTTTCACCGTGCCGGAGTGTCGTTGCAGCCCAATTATCTCACCCCGCATCTCGAGGCCGTACTGAATACGCTAGGCATTCGCGCGCCGCAATTCGTGTATCTGGAAGGGCTGGTCAGCCGCCGCGACGCGCCGGAGGCGATGATCGCAGAGGCGGCCGCTGCGGTAGACGACACCGGGTACCGATGACGGCCAACGCCGTCGAGAAGCCCATCATCACGAAAGCTCGCTGGCGCCGTCGAGGCTCACGGACCGCACTGCCACTCGCCTTCGAACGTGCGCTGAGCGCCATCGGCCCGGTCGTAGGTCAGGGTCGCCGGCCGGGAGGGCGACTCGCCGCCCTCCCGGGATGCTCCCGTCACGTCGATGCGGAGGGTCTTGCCCTTGCCCTGAAAGGTCGGGTTGTCGGTCGTGCCGTCGAAGCCATCTGGTGCCCAGACCCGTTCCACGTAGCCGGCTACCTTGACCACGCCCTGGGCCGCCGAAGAGGAGTCGACATTCCCCTTCGCGACCAGCAGCGGCGAAGCTTGCGCCGTCGAGAACTGGCAGCCCAGCTCGCCCGAGAGATTGGTCTCGTCGATATCCGACGCTGTCAGCGCGTCGAGGGTGATCTGGGAACCGTCCCCGCCACGGGTGGCGCCGCCAGTGTCCGACGGCCGCTCGACGGTGGTCTGGTGCGCCGGTTCCTGAGTCGTCGCCTGGTGGGTCGATGACGCCTGGCCGCTGGCGGCGTCCACGTCTGAATAGGAACCCGAGCAACCGGCCAGTAGCGCCAACAGGCCGACCGCAACGGTCCCGACTCGATGTCCCTTTTTTCGGCTGAACGCCATGTTGCCTCCTGAAACAGCGATGGGTACCCACAGTGACCACGCCCGAACTCTACCGCGAGTGGCCAGCCGATGGGTAATGACGCCCCCGCAGTCGTCTTGAGGGTGAGCGCATGATGGGCTCTCTCCGCGGCGCCGACCTCGCCCCTGATCTGCGTCAACACAAGGCCGGCCAGGCGGTTGACGAATGGTTACGCAGCGCCGGTATTACCCAATATGCGTTTTCGCGCATGATAGCGGCAGCCGGCGCGCAGGCGGTCGTCAGGTCGCCGATGAGTAACTTGGATCCGAGGAGAGGACGATGAAAGCATGGTGGCTGGGGGTGGCGCTGGCGCTGAGTACGCAGGTGGCGGTGGCCCAGGAGACGGACGCGGCCGCGACCCGCGGTGTGGTCGACCCGCTGGTCGAGGCGCTGATGCAGCAGGAGCAGATTGCCGGCATGGCGGTGGCGGTGGTGCGGCCGCAGGGCGTGCAGATCCTGAACTACGGCGTCGCCGATCGTGACGACAGCACCCCGGTCGACGGCGACACCCTGTTCGAGATCGGCTCGCTGAGCAAGACGTTCACCGCCACCCTGGCCACCCTCGCCGCCGCCCACGGGCAGCTCGACCTGGATGCGCCGGTGAGCCACTACCTGCCGGTGCTCGAGGGCAGTACCTTCGACGACGTCGATGCGATCAATCTGGGGACCCACACCGCCGGCGGGCTGCCGCTGTTCGTGCCCGAGACGGTCAACGACCAGGATGCGCTGATGGCCTGGTACCGCCAGTTTCAGCCGAGCGCGCCGGTGGGAGAGAGCCGGCGCTACTCCAATCTGGGCATCGGGCTGCTGGGGCTGGAGGCGGCTGCCATTCTCGGCAGCGACTTCGTGCCCGCAGTTCGCGAACAGCTGCTCGAACCGCTGCGGCTCGACCACACCTGGTACGACGTGCCCACCACCGAGCAGGGGCACTACGCCATGGGCGAGGACAAGTCGGGCGAGCCCGCGCGGGTCTCGCCCGGCGTGCTCGAGGACGAAGCCTACGGCATCAAGACCACCGCCACCGATCTGGCGCGGCTGGTCCAGGCCAATCTGGGTCTGCTCACGCTCGATGACACGCTTCAACAGGCGATCGATGCCACCCACCGGCCCTACTACCAGGTTGGCGACATGACCCAGGATCTGGTCTGGGAGCAGTATCCACGCCCGGTCAGCCTCGACACCCTGGTGGCGGGCAACGGCTATGGCATGATTCTCGAGCCGCAGACGGTCAAGCCGGTCGCCCCGTCGAGCGATACCGCTGCGGGGGCGGCCAAGGTGTGGATCAACAAGACCGGATCGACCAATGGCTTCGGCGGCTACGTGGTGATGCTGCCCGACCGGCAGGTGGGGCTGGTGATGCTGGCCAACCGCAACTACCCCAATGCGGCGCGGGTGGAGACCGCCTACCGCATTCTCGCGGGGCTGGGGGCGATCGAGCCGGACGCGGCGGCGACGCCCTGAGGGTGATCCCGGCTTCTGCACCGGGCCTGAAACGCCAAGCGCCCGCCGGAGGTCGGCGGGCGCTTGGCAGGGCGACGAGGAGTGCGTCCTGGTGCTGAGTGCTGACGTCTAGTGCTGACGCGGGGAGGGGGCGTCGATGGCCGCCTGCCCCAGGTCGGGCTCATCGAGTTCGAGCAGCTCCCGCGACATCGCGCGGACCTCGCTCAGCAGCGTCGGATTGGAGGCGAGGGGCTGCCCGTAGGAGGGCACCAGCTCGCGCAGCCTGGTCTGCCACGCCTCGCTCTTGACCTGCTCGGGGAACACCTCCTCGATCAGGCGCAGCATGATCGATGGCGCCGTCGACGCCCCCGGGGAGGCGCCCAGCAGGGCGGCGATGGTGCCCTCGGCGCCGCTCACCAGCTCGGTGCCGAACTGCAGTGTGCCGCCCTTGCCCTCGACGTCCTTGATCGTCTGCACCCGCTGGCCGGCGGTCCACAGCTTCCAGTCCGCACGCTTGGCTTCGGGGTAGTAGCCCTTGAGCTCTTCGAACTGATCCTCTTCGGACATGCGCAGCTGGCTGATCAGATAGCGTACCAGATCCAGGTTATCCAGCCCGACCTTGGTCATCGGCCACAGGTTGCTGGCGGTGATCGAGCGCATCAGATCGGTCCAGGAGCCGTTCTTGAGGAACTTGCTCGAGAAGGTGGCGAAGGGGCCGAACATGATCGCCGGGGTGCCATCGAGGATGCGCTTGTCGATGTGCGGTACCGACATCGGCGGTGAACCGGCCGGCGCCAGGCCATAGACCTTGGCGTCGTGCTTGGCGACCACTTCCTGGTTGGTGGTGTAGAGGAACTGCCCGCCCACCGGGAAGCCGCCGTACTGCTTGGCTTCGGGAATGCCCGACTTCTGCAGCAGCGGCAGCGCCGCACCGCCGGCGCCGATGAACACGAAGCGTGCATTGACGCTGCGTTCGTTGCCGCCGTCGCTGGTGTTGGCGACAGTCACCTTCCAACTGCCATCGGCGTTGCGCTTGAGATCGCGCACCTGGGTGTTGAGCGACAGCTCGAAATTGTCGCGCTTGGCCAGCGAGTCCATCATCTGGCGGGTGATCTCGCCATAGTTGACCTCGGTGCCGATCGGCATGCGCGTGGCCGCCACCGGGTCAGAACCGTCACGCCCACTCATCACCAGCGGGATCCACTCGGCGATCTTGGCCGGATCCTCGGCGTACTCCATGCCGGCGTAGAGCGGGTTGCGGTGCATCGCCTCGAAGCGTGCATTCAGGAAAGAGACTCGATCCTTGCCCCACACGAAGCTCAGGTGCGGCACGGTATTGATGAACGAGCGCGGCTCGGAGAGCACGCCGTCGCGAACCTGGCTGGCCCAGTACTGACGCGAGACTTCGAACTGCTCGGTGATGCCGATGGCGCGCTGAATGTCGACACTGCCGTCGGACTGGGGCGAGGTGTAGTTCATCTCGGCGAAGGCCGAGTGGCCGGTACCGGCGTTGTTCCAGACGTTGGAACTCTCTTCGGCGGCGCGATCCAGCCGCTCGAACAGATGGATCGACCAGTCGGGTTGCAGCGACTGCAGCAGGGTTCCCAAGGTGGCACTCATGGTGCCGCCCCCGATGAGAACCACGTCGACGTTGGGGGTATCGTCGGATGCCGCTCCTGCCTGGGTGGTCGGCAGGGAACAGAGCGTGATGCCGTGACGCAATTTCATGAAGGTTCTCTGTCTGATGGATACGGACAGGCGCGAACGCGACTAGGACGACAGTCTAATGAGGTCGCGGCGTTAGTGCCATGACTATGACAGAGCCGGCGCGGCTCAGAGGCCGCTTTCTGGTGGGATTTTTATTGTTAATCAATGCCTTGCGTGATTGGGGTAGGCTTTTTACAGATTTTAGGGAAAACACCCCGCAGCGCCGGAGGGCGGAGCGGGGTGCATGGCCTGCGCCATGGCGTCGCGGTTCAGGTGTCGGTCCGGGCTTCGCCGGCGACCGGGCCGCTCGGTTCGATCGCTGCCTCGGAAGGCGCATCGCCCTCCTCGCGCTCTGCCTTTACCACCTGCTCGAAAGTGGTCGGCTCCGGTCCGCCGCCGACCAGTTCCAGTGAGTTGGCCGTGCGGCGGCGCAGGTCGCGCAGCAGCGCCGGGTTGTCCGCCAGGCGCTGGCCGTAAGAGGGGATGATCTCGTGCAGTTTGTCCTGCCAAGCCGCGCTCTCGACCTGCTGCGGGAAGACCCGATTCAGCAGGCGCAGCATGATCGGCGGGGCGGTAGACGCGCCCGGCGACGCGCCCAGCAGTGCCGACAGGGTGCCATCTTCTGACACGACCACTTCGGTGCCGAACTGCAGTACGCCACCCTTGTCGGGGTCGTTCTTGATGATCTGCACGCGCTGGCCGGCGGTCCACAGCTGCCAGTCATCGGGGTTTGCCTGCGGGTAGAACTGCTTCAGCGCCTCCATCCGACCCGTATCGGACTGTATGACCTGGCCGACGAGATACTTGACCAGATTGAAGTTGTCGACGCCCACTTCCATCATCGGCCAGGTGTTGCTGAGGGTCATCGAGCCAAACAGGTCGGTCCAGGAGCCGTTTTTCAGGAACTTGCTGGAGAACGTCGCGAACGGCCCGAAGAAGATGGCCGGCTGGCCGTCGAGCAGGCGGGCATCCATGTGCGGCACGGACATCGGCGGCGAGCCTTCCGCGGCGAGGCCGTAGGCTTTCGCCCGATGCTGGGCAACCACGTCCGGGTTGGTGGTGTAGAGGAACTGGCCGCCGACCGGGAAGCCGGCGTACTGCTCGGCTTCGGGAATGCCGGAGGCCTGCAGTAGTGGCAAGGCGGCGCCGCCGGCACCGATGAACACATAGCGGGCGTTGACGCTGTGTTCCTTCTCACCATGGGCGAGATCGGCAACGGTGACTTTCCAGGTACCGTCATCATTGCGATCCAGGCCGCGCACTTCGCTGTCGAGCGAGAGCTCGAAGTGGTCGTTGTCGCTGAGCGAATGGATCAATTGGCGGGTAATCTCGCCGTAGTTGACCTCGGTGCCGATCGACATGCGGGTCGCAGCCATTGGCTGATCCCCATCGGCGCCGTCCATGACCAGCGGTAGCCACTGGCGGATAGTGTCACGATCTTCGGTGTACTCCATCTGCTCGTAGAACGGATGCTGGTGCATCGCGGCATAGCGGGCACGCAGGAAGTTCACGTGGTCATCGCCCCACACCAGGCTCATGTGCGGCATGCTGGTGATGAAGGACGCCGGGTCGTGCAGCACGCCCTGGTCGACCTGATGCGCCCAGAACTGGCGCGAGACCTCGAAGTCCTCGGTGACCTTGATGGCGCGGTCGATGGCGATGCTGCCGTCCTCGCGTTGCGGCGTGTAATTCATCTCGCAGAAGGCCGAGTGGCCGGAACCGGAGTTGTTCCAGGCGTTGGAGCTCTCGGCCGCGACTTCACCGAGGCGCTCGAACAGGACGACATTCCAGTTCGGTTCCAGCTCTTGAAGATAGGTGCCGAGCGTTGCGCTCATCGTACCGCCACCGATCAGAACGACGTCGACGGGTGTCTCGTCGTCGGCCATCAGTGCCGACGAGATCATCAACAGGCCCACTCCTGCTGCCATGCTGCGATATAGTTTCATTGAATGATCCCTGATTCCTGAATGAAGTCGATCGCGATCACACGGCTCCCTCAAGTATCAATGAGACAATGACCGGAATGATCGAAGGGCAGTCACGACAGTGTCGTGCTGTTGCTGCCGACATCACGTTCTGAAGCGTTCTGCGATGCGATGGCGTGATCTGCCGCGGGCGAGAGCCGGGCGGCATGATTCTGGAAAGCGGTATCATGACGGTAAATGGACGTAGGGCGCGTGATACCACTCGCACTGATCACAATGATTTTATAAGTTTAATATTGGTTTTTGTGGTGTGTTTTTAATCAGTGGCTTGCCCCCCATTTTTTAACAGCTCTGAAAGCCGTTTTCTCTGTTTTGAAATTAAACGAACTAAAGAAAATTAAGATGCGACAAATTGAGCCGCTCTCGAGGACGGTTGAAAATCCATCCATTTCATCGCGGCGCTTGGTGTACTGACGGTCAACGGAGTCGCTCGACAAGACCTGGCCGCGACCATTCCGTGCTTGACGTCCCTGTTTTTGTTTAGCATGCTAACTAGGTGTTGCGGCGAAACGTCGCAGCCGTTTTGTCATCACGTCGTTTCGTCACCACGCCGTGTCATCACCAAAGGAGGGGTCATGAAACTGTTCAATCGTCTCTTTTCGATGCTCGCTGCCGTCATCGTCTCTGCGCTGCTGCCGTTCTCGCTGAGTGCCGAGAACGACGCCAGCCCGCATCAGAGTCTTTACGGCGGCAGCAATCTGAGTGCCTCGGTCGGCGGTCAGGGCAAGCGCCACGACGATCTCGCCTGAGTCCGGCTGTCGACGCAACGTCCGTGGAAGGCTGACGACACCGTCTAAAGTCGGCTGGCGTTGGCTGGCGCATCCGCGCGACGATCACGCTTCTCGTCCCGCCCACGGAGTCTGCCATGCCGCTATACGCTTACCGTGAACACCGTCCCCGGCTTCCCGCCAGCGACCGCTACTGGATCGCCCCCGGGGCCCATGTCATCGGGCGTGTCGAACTCGAGGAGGACGTGGGTATCTGGTTCAACGCGGTGCTGCGCGGTGACAACGAGCGCATCGTCATCGGTGCCGGCAGCAATATCCAGGAGGGATGCATGCTGCATACCGACCCGGGTTTCGTGCTGCGCGTCGGTGTGGGCTGCACCGTGGGCCACCACGCCATCCTCCACGGCTGCGAGCTGGGCGACCATACGCTGATCGGCATGGGCGCCACCGTGCTCAATGGGGCCAAGATAGGTAGGCACTGCCTGGTCGGTGCGGGGGCTCTGGTCACCGAGGGCAAGCAATTCCCCGATGGCTCGTTGATCGTCGGCGCGCCGGCCAAGGCGGTGCGCACGCTGGATGCCGACGCCCGGGCCGCACTCGAGGCCTCCGCTGCCCACTATGTCGCGCGCTGGCAGGCCTTCGCCGACGGGCTCCAGCCGCTCGACGAGGAGTGAGCTCATGCTGCCCATCGACTACACGCCCCAGGCCCTTGAGCTGACTGCGCTGCGTGACATGCGCGGACCGGCAGTGATCGAGTTCGGCGTCTCCTGGTGCCCCTGGTGCCAGGCGGCGCAGCCACTGATCGCCGAAGCTTTCGCCAGCTTCGAGGCGCCCTATTTCAAGGTCGAGGATGGCAAGGGCCGGCCACTGGGACGCGCCTTCGGGGTCAAGCTATGGCCCACGCTGATCTTTCTGCACGACGGCGAGGAGATCGCGCGACGCGTGCGACCGGCCTCCGCCGAGAGCCTTCACGAGGCCCTGGCGCAGCTCGCCGACGTCTGAGTACCGCGGCGGCTCGCCGCCGAGCTCTCCTCCGGCGCCCCCTGCGGCGCCATGTATCAGGTGTCTCCTGTCTCACACGGCCGTGTCGAGGGTGCGCAGCTCGCGCTCCAGGGCAAACACATGGGCGTCGTCCCAGCCCAGCTCGCGCAGGGCCTGGGCGAGATTGAGCAGATAGTCGCGGTTGGGCCCGCTGGGGCCGTGTGAGGCCGCGATCTGACGCGCAATCTCGGCCTCCGGCGCCGGGCCCAGATAGGCGGCGTTATCGGCGCCGGCGAGATAGACCACGCCCTCCGCCATGGGCGGCGTGGCGTCGTCCATGAAATCCATGCGGGTCACCACGCGCAGATAGCCATTCTTCTCGCGGATATCCAGTGGCTCGAAGACCCGGGGCGCGATGCGGTAGGCCATGCCGTGGCAGACCGCGTCCGCTTGCTCGACCAGGGTCACCACACGTCCGGGCGCCTCGGGCGTACCGCGGTGATCGTGGGAACCCTGCCAGAAGCGCCGCGACCAACCATGGATCGCGGCCGGGCGGCGCTCCAGATAGTCGAAGTCCGCCTTCCAGATCAGTGAGCCGTAGCCGAACAGCCAGACCGAGTCGTGGCCGTCGAAATGCGTCATCTGGCGGTTGTACGCGGTGGTATCGAAGGACATGGCGCCGTCTCGTCGGGTGAGTGGGAAGTGACATCGTCGTCATAGCGGCGAGCTCGATATGCTTATCGGAAATCGAGATTGTCGCGCCTGATGAGAGCTCCGTTATATTGATCGCGTTTCTTATGTCGTTTCAAGTATAAGCGTCATGACCGAATCGACTCCACCATGGCGTGAGCGCGACCATTTCCCGGGAGAACGGTATGCAGCGTCTGATCATCTTCGGCATCGCCGGTTTCATCGCCCAACTGGTGGATGGGGCAATCGGCATGGGGTATGGGCTCACCTCGTCATCGATGCTGCTGGCGCTCGGCGTCACCCCGGCGGTTGCCTCGGCCTCGATCCACATGGCCGAGGTGGCGACCACGGCGGCTTCGGGTACCGCGCATTGGCGCTTCGGCAACGTCGACCGTCGCCTGGTCAAGACCATGATGCTGCCGGGCGGTGTCGGTGCCTTCGTCGGCGCCTGCTTTCTCAGCAACGTGCCCGGCGATGCGATCAAGCCGGTGATCTCGCTCGGTCTTTTGCTGCTGGGGCTCTACATCATTGCCCGCTATCTGTTCGATCTGGCGTCGCGGCAGCCGCGCCGGGGCGTCTCCCGTGCCAAGCTGATTCCGCTGTCGCTGGTCGCCGGTTTCTTCGACAGCGTCGGTGGCGGCGGCTGGGGGCCGATCTCCACCCCGGTGCTGCTGGCACACCGCGGCATCGAGGCGCGCAAGGTGGTGGGCTCGGTGGATACCAGTGAATTCTTCGTCACCGTGGCCGGCACGCTCGGTTTCGTGCTGGCGCTGGGGCTCGATGACATCAACTGGCAGTGGGTGGCGGTATTCGCCCTGAGTGGCCTCGCCGCGGCGCCGCTGGCGGCGTGGATCGTGCGGCTGCTGCCGGCGCGGCTGCTGGCGGTGATCGTCGGCGGGGCCATCGTGGTGGTCAATGCACGTACGCTGCTCGGCTCGCTGGGCGTGAGCGGCGAGCCCGCCACGCTGACGCTGAGCCTGCTGGTGCTGGGCTGGATCACGCTGGTGGCGATGGCGGTGCGACGTCATCGGGCCTCCGTGGCGGCCCTCACCTGAGGGCCGGCGCCAGGGCCAGTCTCAGCGCGGCAGTACCAGGTTGAGCACGATGGAGGCGATCGCGCCGGGGATCAGGCCAGACTCGATCAGCACGCCGACCTGCGCCGGTGCCGCGGCGTAGAGTCCGCTCTGCGCCGGCAGCCCGATCGCCACCGCCAGCGATACCCCGACGATCAGCATGTTGCGCTTGTCGAAGGTGGCGTGGGAAAGCATCTTGACCCCGGCGCTGGCGATCATGCCGAACATGATGACCACGGCGCCGCCGAGCACCGCGGCGGGAATCGCCGAGACCACCGCGCCGAGCTTGGGCACCAGCCCGGCGACGATCAGGAAGGCGCCACCGATCGCCACCACGAAGCGGCTGGCGACGCCGGTAAAGGCCACCAGCCCGACGTTCTGGCTGAAGCTGATCTGCGGGAAGCCGCCGAACAGCGAGGCGAAGGTGCTGGCCAGACCATCCGCCATCACCCCGCCGGAGAGTTCGCGCGGCGTGGCCTCGCGCTCGGCACCGCCGATCGCCGTCCCCGAGATGTCGCCGATCGACTCGGCACAGGTCACCACCGCCATCAGCGCGATCGCCAGCATCGCCGTCGGGTCGAAGGTGATCCCCATCTGCAGCGGGATCGGCAGCTGGAACCAGGCCGCCTCTCCCACCCTCGAGAAGTCGAGCAGGCCCAGGGGGGCCGCCGCCACGCAGCCGACCAGAATGCCGATCAGCACCGCCGCCTCGGAGAGAAAACCGCGCCCGAACTGATGGAAGGCGACGGTGATCACGAACACCAGCGCCGCCAGCAGCAGGTGGTGGGGCGCGCCGAAGTCCGCCGCGCCGAAGCCCCCGCCGACGTAGGAGAAGCCCACCGGCAGCAGCAGCAAGCCGATCAACAGCACGAAAGTGCCCGAGACCACCGGCGGAAAGAATAGGCTCAGGCGGCGATAGAACAGCCCCACCGTGGCCATCGCCAGGCCGCCCACCAGCGCGCCGCCGAACACCGCGGGCAGGCCCTGGGTCGTCGCGATGGGGATCATCACCGGCACGAAGCCGAAGCTGGTGCCCATGACGATCGGCAGGCGCGCGCCGACCGGCCCCAGCCCCAGCGTCTGCACCAGGGTGGCGACCCCGGCGACAAACATCGCCATCTGCACCAGGAACACCGTATCGGCCCCCGAGAGCCCGGCGGCCCCCGCGATCACCAGCGGCACGGTGGCATTGGCGACGAACATGGCGAGCACGTGCTGGATGCCCAGCGGTATCGCCTTGCGCAGCGGCGGCAGGTAGTCGACATCGCGCAGGCGCTCGGCATTGGCAGCCTGCGGGTCGGATGCGCTACGGGGGCTGGGCGCGGGGGCGGTGCTGTCCTGGGTCATCGTGGTCTCCGACGGCATTGTTGTTGGTGTTGGCGTGATGGGGGCAGCAACGACATCACGCGTCACGGCTCCAATCTAGCGGTTTTGCCGGCCGATGTAGACTTTCGATTTAGAGTCCATTTCCCAAACCTCTGACGATGGGCGCCGGGGGCAGGGCAAAGCGAGGGTCCTTTGCCAGGGATGGCAAAGGTAGCGCCCAGGGAGGGGTTCACTGCGCCCTCGTCACGGTCCGACGGCCGGATGAGCCCACGTCGTCTAGCGGTTGTGACAGGCGCTTAGCAGGACCAGAGCCGGCGGCAGCAGGCCCTCAGGCCGGCGGTGACTCGGACGGCTCGGGCCACCAGCGCGCCAGCACCGCGGCCGCCTGGCGCTCGACCTCTTCGTCGATATAGATCGAGACCGCGACCAGTGCCGCTGCCAGCACGCTGGCATCGTCGGTGAAGCCGACGCCGGCGATGACATCGGGAATCGCGTCCAGCGGCGAGATGAAGTAGCCCAGGGCGCCGATGATGGTCGATTTGGCCCAGGTCGGGACGTCGGGGCGCTTGAGCACGAAGTAGAGCTGCAGCGACTTGAGCGCCACGCCGCGTCCCGCACGGCTACCGAAACGGGCCAGCTTGCGCCAGAAGCGTGTGTCGCTATAGGCCTCGGCATGCTCGATGACCACGGCGTCAGCGGCGGTCACGGGCGGGGGCGTGTCCTGGGTCGCCGCCGGCGTGGAGGGTTCGGCTGCCGGCGGCGTACGGGTGAAGCGGGGCAGGCGGGGCATGGCTGGGTTTCCTCGTCGCGGACGCTGAGAGGGTGTCTACACAATGTCTGCGCTCGCCGAATTCGTAAACACCCTCTGAGACCGGGGGTAGCCGCGTGAGTTTAGCCAACAGCACCCGCCCGCGCCTAGCTCGCAAGCGTCGGGCGCGGCCTCAGCCCTTGACGCCGCCGGCAAAGTCCACCGACAGCCGTATCGGGGTGTCCTGGGGCAGTTTGACCACCGCCAGGGCGTGCTCGGTCATGCGGCGGATCAGCTGCTCGTAGGCGTCGCCGCCCTCGGTCTTGATCGCCTTGACCTGATTTTCCGAGAGGTTGTCGCTGCCCAGTTGGTTCTTCGCTGCGTGGCGCAGCGTCTCGCCGGTTTCTCCGGCGACGAGCTGATGGAATTCGTCGCCATCCATGCCGTCGTTGTGCAGTGTGATTTCCATAGCGCTCTCTCTTTCTTTACTGATGCGTGACTTCCGTGTGTGGCTTCGTGCCGAGCGGCGTCGCGATGCCGCCCGCGCTACACAACGTAGAAGTCGGGCGGGCAGGGCACAACTCGCGTCTCATCGGCGCTGATCCGGCGGCGCGTATCGGCCACCCATGGCGCCTGCGGCCGAGAAGTCCGAAAATGTCCGCTATCGGAGCACAGATGCCCTCGTGGCCGGCACGGACGCGGCGCTAGTCTGAATCCTCCGGCCACTTCGGCCCTATCCTGTTCGAGGAGTTCTTCATGCTCGCCACCGCTCTGCTGCTGATCGATGTTCAGGCCTCCTTCCCCGCCCGTGACTACTGGGACGAGACGCTCGCCGAGGTCTGGCGCCCGGCCCAGCGCCGTCTGCTCGATCTCGCCCGCGAGACCGGCGTGCCGCTGGTGCGTATCTTCCACCAGGCGCCGGACAGTGCCACACCCTTCGACCCTGCGAGTGGCCTGATTAGTCCGCTGGCCGGCTTCGACGATGACGCCGCCGTCACCTTCCACAAGACCGCGCACAACGCCTTCAGCGATACCGGGCTGGAGCGCTGGCTACGGCTCAATCGCATCGAACGCCTGGCGATCAGCGGCATCCGTACCGAGCAGTGCTGTGAAACCACGGCGCGGGTCGGCTCGGACCTGGGCTTCGCGATCGATTTCGTCAGCGAGGCGACGCTGACCTTTCCCATGACCCGCGCCGGGCGTACCTGGAGCGCCGACGAGATTCGCGCGCGTACCGAGCTGGTGCTCGAGGGGCGGTTCGCGCGCATCGTCGATGTCGAGACGCTGGCTGCAGACTGGCGTGGCGCCAGAGCGGTCGCTTGAAAGCGGTGCCGGCGGGCGCGACGCAGCGGGTCGGGGTACTGATGCTGCCGGGCCAGGTGCCGCTGGACCTGGCCGGGCCGCTGCAGGTGCTGCTCAGCGCCACGCAGTTGGGCGCACCGCTGGAGCTGCGCTTCTTCGGCCCGCAGGCGTCGCTGCCGTGGCTGGGGCCGCTGGCCCTGACGGGCATCGAAGCGCTGCCCGAGGCGCCGCTGGCGCTCGATCTGCTGGTGGTGCCGGGGCAGTATCGGGCGCGGATCGACAGCGCACTGCAGCACCACGCCGGTGACTGGCTGCGGCAGCAGGCGCCCGCTTGCCGAACCCTGATGGCGGTCTGCTCCGGGGCGCTGTTACTGGCGGCGACGGGGCTGCTCGATGGCCGCCGCTGTACCACGCATCACAGCCTGCTCGACGAATTGCGCCGGCTGGCGCCGCTGGCCCGGGTGCGCGGCGACTGCATCTTCGTCGAGGATGACCGCTATCTCACCAGCGCCGGGATCTCCACCGGTATCGACACCATGCTGCACTGGCTGGCGCTCAATCAGGGGCAGCGCCTGGCCCAGCAGGTGGCGCGGGAGCTGGTGATCTACTGGCGGCGCAGCGGGCAGGAGCCCCAGCTCGGCATCTGGCTGGAGGGGCGCAATCACGTCGAGACACGCATCCACCGTCTGCAGGATGCGCTCGCCGCCGATCTCGCCCGGCCCTGGACGCTGGCGGAGATGGCACGCCTCGCCACCCTCGGCGAGCGCCAGCTGCGGCGACGCTTCAGCGCCCTGACCGGGCTCTCGCTGGGCGACTATCTGGCGCGTCTGCGCCTGCAGCAGGCGCGCCAGCTGATGTGCGAGACCGACTGGAGTCTGGCGCGTATCGCCGAGTGCAGTGGATTCGGCGATGATCGACAGCTGCGACGGGTATGGCAGCGCTTCGAGCGTGGCTCTCCCGCAGCCTGGCGCCGCTCGCACCAACACGGCGGCGCTGTGGGTCACCTCGATGATCCGACCCAGTACAAGTCTCGATGATGCGTGCCGGCGATGTTGCCGGCGACCGACGATGAGAGTCACCTGGAGATGCCCACGTCATGCTTGCCGATACGCCCGAACCGCCCTACTACGCGGTCATCTTCACCTCGCTGATGCGCGACGACAGCGCAGGTTACGCCGCCATGGCGAATAAGATGCTGACACTGGCTCAGGACCAGCCCGGCTTTCTCGGCGTCGAGTCGGCGCGGGAGGAGATAGGGATCACCGTCTCCTACTGGGCCGACCTCGAGGCGATCCGCGCCTGGAAGCGCGACATCGACCACCGCGAAGCCCAGCGCCTGGGGCGGGAGCGCTGGTATGCGGCCTATCGCACGCGTATCGCTCGGGTCGAGCGCGACTATGGGTTCGATCACTGAGGGCGTGGGCGACGTAGGGTGGCGCTGATTGGGGGAGGTGAGGGCGGCGAAGGCGGATCTTGACGACCGATGGGCCGATTCTTGGACTTTTGATCAAGCATTGTGGATTTTCGTCGATAGTGGCCCTTCGCTTAATACTTTAGTCTTATCGGCACTCTCGGGCGGTCGCGCTCCCTGTCATCGACCACCGCGGCCGTTCTGCACTGTCATGCCTGGAGACTGCCGTCATGTCGACTCCCTTGCCCACTGCCGCTCGGCCGGCGCCGCCCTCACGCTGGTTCGCGGTCATTGCTCTGACCCTGGGTGTGTTCAGCCTGGTGATGGCCGAGTTTCTGCCCGCCAGTCTGCTCACGCCGATGGCCGAATCGCTGGCGATCAGCGAAGGCCAGGCGGGGCAGGCCGTCACGGTGACGGCGGTGGTTGCGCTGCTCTCCGGTCTGCTGGTGACCGCGGTGACCCAGCGACTCGATCGCCGCCACGTGCTGCTGGCATTCTCGCTGCTGATGATCGCCGCCAACCTGGTCGTGGCGTTCGCCCCCGGCCTGGCCTGGCTGCTGCTCGGCCGGGTTCTGCTGGGCATCGCGCTGGGCGGATTCTGGGCGCTCTCCGCTGCTACCGTCATGCGGCTGGTGTCGGAGCACGACGTGCCGCGGGCGCTATCGCTGCTGTTCGCCGGTGTCCCCATCGCCACCATCAGTGCTGCGGCGCTGGGCAGCTATCTCGGCGATCTGTTCGGCTGGCGTAACGTCTTTCTGCTAGCGACGGCGATCTCGGTAGCGACGCTGATCTTCCAGTACGTCACCTTGCCGCGCATGACGCCGGAGCGTCCTACCCCGCTCGGCACGCTGGTCAGCGTGATGAAACGACCGGGCATGATGGTCGGCATCGTCGCCATCCTGCTGGTGTTCTGCGGCCATTTCGCCTTCTTTACCTATGTTCGCCCGTTCCTCGAGGGCGTCTCGCACATGGGGATCAATGCGCTCTCATCGACCCTTCTGGCGTTCGGGGTGGCCAACTTCGTCGGCACCTTGGCCGCGGGGTATCTGATCGAGCGCAGCCTGCGTCTGACGTTGCTGCTGATGCCTCTGGCCATGGGCTCGCTGGGCTGGTTGCTGGCAACGCTGGGCGGCTTCTCGATGGGGACCGATGCCCTCATGGTCGCGCTGTGGGGCTTCGCCTTCGGCGCCGTGCCGGTGGCCTGGTCGACCTGGATCACCCGTGTCGTGCCGGACGAAGCCGAGAGCGGAGGTGGCTTGATCGTCGCCTCTATCCAGCTGGCGATCGCCCTGGGCGCTGCCGTGGGGGGCGTGGTCTTCGGCATCGGCGGCGTGCTGGCCGTCTGCGCCACCGCCGGCACCCTGCTGCTGGCCGGCGCGGCGCTGGTGGTGGCCGGGGTGAAGACGCGGCCGGTGTCCGCCACCGCAGAGTGCAGTGCGCAGGGCTCGGCCTGTGACTGAGCCTGGCGCTGCGGTATCTCGGTATAGCCGGGAACAGTTCGAGATGTCCCGGCACTTCCGGGTTCGGTGAAGCGCTGGGTTCAAGGCTTTTCACCCGTGTCATACAGTCTGTCTACTGTTCCTGGGTCACCCAACCAAGTGTGGCAAGCTCGCGAATGCCGGTGCGGGAGGGAGCATCCGTTGGCACCTAAGCTTGGCAACGTTCATCAAAGTGCGGCACGTTTTCTTGATGCCGGGCCAAGCGCTCAAGCAATAGCGGCCGCAGCACCGTCGCCTCCAACCCCTAGCGCTTACCGCTAAGCCGTTCGCAATATGTGCTTGGCTTGTAGTATGGGTTTATGCACTGACGTACGGTTACGTAGAGCTTTTTTATGAGGTAACAGCCAAGCGCGACGATCGCGATGTCGGTGAGCGCTGCCAGTAGCAGGAGCAGCGGGTTCGTTTCCAGCAATCGTTCTTTGGGAAAGGCATATAAAAAGCCCAAAAATCCGATGGCTAGACAAAAAACGGTCACCCCGAATATGCTCAGGCACTCCCGAATGAAGTAGTGCTGCCCATGCCGGGTGAGTGCGGTATCAATATCGATGTAGTCCTCGAGATACAGCACGATCGCTTCTTTTTTTGTAACGCTGCTTTCACTGTCCGGTGTCTGCTTCGAGCTCGTTTCGATAAAAACGACGTCCAACTCGGTTTCCCGATATCCGTTTTGCTCATTGGCGACGAAGATGACCAGTGATGTTGCGGGTGGCAGTCGAAGCGTGATATCTCCGATGAAGAACTCTTCCCCTTTGGCGTTGCCCACGTGATGGGTGACGTAAGTAACGGGACCTTTGAGCGAACACACCTTGTCGTCGAGTACGGCCTTTTTCTTATGCCCCTGCCTACCGATCCCCCGGCCGACGTAAAAACAAAGACCCACGAGCGGTACGCCTAATAGCAGCACCGTTAAGATGCTCGCGCGCGATACTCCGAACAACAGCACCGGTATCAGCATCCCGGCCATGGCGAGGAAAACGGCGCCGATCAGGACATAGGCGTGAAGCTCGATGCGTTTGAGCACCAATACCTGCTTCGTATAAGTCAGCTCATTAGCCGTGATCTCTCGTTCGCTCTGAACGTTGACACCACCGTCCATAGGGAATCCTTCTAATCATATGTGTCATGGGTTGGCGGGCTGAGTGTGTTAGGGGCCGGTATCGCGGTGCAGCGAATTATATCGTCCCTGCGGCAGACATGCTGTCGGTGGAGACGTTCTTGTGTCAGCGCTGCGCGCACGGCTCTGGCATATAGCGCCCGAGCGCGGGCCGATCAACTGGCGTCGATGTCGGTGTCCGGCGCCGTGCGTGACGCTCGCTTTTCGGCATACATGGCCTGATCGGCCCGGCGCAGCAACGCCTCGGCGCTGGTGCCATCCCGCGGATAGACCGCGACACCGATGCTCACGCCCACCTGTAGACGCTGGCCCGAGACGTCGAATGGCTGGCGCAGCGCGTGGCGCAGATTCGCCGCCACGCTGTCGGCCTCTGCTGGCGCATGCAGATTCTGGAGAAGTACGGCGAACTCGTCCCCTCCCAGGCGGGCCACGAGGCTGGATTCGCGGACAGCGTGGCACAGGCGCCGGGCAGCGAGTTCGAGCAACGTATCGCCCAGCGCGTGGCCGTGTGTATCGTTGATGCGCTTGAAACCGTCCAGGTCGAGATAGAGCAACGCCAGGCGGTTCGGGGTGGGGCCGGGCGACACCAGCGCTGCACGCAGCCGTTCGTGGAAGGCTTCGCGGTTGGCCAGGCCGGTGAGCCCGTCGTAGCGGGCCATGTACTCCAGGCGCTGGAACAGGCGCTTGCGCACGATCGCCTGGGCCACCTGGATGGAAACGAACTGCAGCAGTTCGCGATCGTCTTCGTCGTAGGACTGTCTGTTGTCATAGCTTTTCACCACCAGCGCGCCGATGGTGCGGTCGGCGCTCTTGAGCGGTACGCCCAGCCAGGAGTGCGCGGCGTCCCTGTTCAGCAGCTCACGCGCTGCGCCTGCCGTCAGCGCCTCGGTCTGGGCCGGCAGCAACAGCTCACGACCATGGCGGATGACCTGGCCACACAGGGTATCGGCGCTCATGGGGGGCGATGCCCCCGGGGCGGCGCGCTCATCGACATGGTAGAGATAGCTCAGCTCGTCGCGCTCGACGTCATGCAGCGCGACCGTGAAATTCTCCGCCGGCATGAGCGTGTTGATGATGGCGTGGATACGTGCCGCCAGATCCGTCAGATCGGCCGACAGGTGCGCCGCTTCCGAGATCGCATAGACCGCCGCCTGGCGCTGCTCGGCCTGCTTGAGCGCCGTCACGTCCCGGGCCACGCCGATGCGTACCCCATCGGCTGCCGACCAGCGCGCCGTCCACATGATATGCGCGATCCCGCCGTCCTTGCGGCGGTAGCGGTTCTCGAAATGGGTTTCGATGCCGCCGCGCATCACTCGCTCGGCGGCGGCGCGGGTCCGCTCGCGATCCTCCTCGTGCACCAGATCGAGCATACGCATGCCGACCAGCTCCTCCGGCGTATAGCCAAAGATTCGCTCACACGCCGCGCTCACCGACACGAAGCGCCCCTCAGCGCTGACGACGCAAATCGCGTCCAGCAGCAAATCGGCATAAACCATGCAACCCCTCGCAAAAGCCGGCACGCCCATGGTCCGAGCGGCATCGGGCCAGCCAGCGACGTGACCCCCGCCCCCGGTGACGACCCACACGCGATGCGCGCGAGCCGAACGGAAGCGTACTCTCCCCTCGTCAGGGTAGGTAAGCAGTGTAGAGGAGTTGTCTGAGCCGCGGGGAGTCTTGCTTGTCGACTGGTGACAGTGGTCTGCTATAGGGAATCTGGCCGGCGTGTGCGTGTCAGACCCTATTCCAGGCCATCGAAAGGAACCGACGATGAGTATCGACCCCCGGGCAGGACGCCTGCCGGACCCGCACAGCCTCGCCAATCTGCCGCGGCTGGTCTCGCGCTACTACAGCGAGCGTCCCGATGCCCATGACCCGGCCCAGCAGGTCGCGTTCGGCACCTCCGGCCACCGCGGCTCGTCGCTCAAGCGGAGCTTCAACGAGTGGCACATCCTGGCCACGACCCAGGCGATCTGCGAGTACCGCGAGTCCCAGGGCATCGATGGGCCGCTGTTCATCGGCATGGACACCCACGCACTCTCCGAGCCGGCGCTGGTGTCGGCGCTCGAGGTGCTCGCCGCCAACCGGGTGGCAGTGCGTATCGACGCCGGCTGCGAGGCGACCGGCTTCGAGCCCGGCTACACGCCGACACCGGCGATCTCCAACGCCATCCTGAACTACAACCAGGGGCGCCACCACGGCCTGGCCGACGGCATCGTCATCACCCCGTCGCACAATCCGCCGGTGGATGGCGGCTTCAAGTACAACCCCACCAACGGCGGCCCGGCCGATACCGGGGTCACCAAGTGGATTCAGGAGCGGGCCAACGAGCACCTCGCCGACGGCCTGCGCCAGGTCCAGCGGGTGAGCTACGCCGAGGCGCTGGCGGCGCCGACCACCCAGCGCTTCGACTATATCGAGAGCTATGTCGGCGGTCTCGACAAGGTCATCGACATGGCCGCGATTCGTGACTCCGGGCTCACCTTCGGGGTCGATCCGCTGGGCGGCGCCGGGGTGCACTACTGGCCGCGTATCGCCGAGAAGTACGACCTGCCGCTGGAGGTGCTGTCGACCACGGTCGATCCCACCTTCCGCTTCATGCGCATGGATTGGGACGGCAAGATCCGCATGGACTGCTCTTCGCCCCATGCCATGGCCGGGCTGATCGAGAACAAGGATCGCTTCGACGTCTCCTTCGCCTGTGATACCGATCACGACCGCCACGGCATCGTGGCCCGCTCCACTGGGCTTTTGAACCCCAATCACTATCTTGCCGTGGCCATCGAGTACCTGTTCACCCATCGTCCGCACTGGGGCGACAAGGCCGCCATCGGCAAGACGCTGGTATCGTCGTCGATGATCGATCGCGTGGCCGAGGGGCTGGGGCGAGAGGTCACCGAGGTGCCGGTGGGCTTCAAGTGGTTCGTCGATGGCCTGATCGAGGGCAGTCTCGGGTTTGGCGGCGAGGAGTCCGCGGGGGCCTCTTTCCTGACCCTGGACGGTCAGCCGTGGTCGACCGACAAGGATGGCATCATCCTGGGCCTGCTCGCCGCCGAGATCACCGCCGTCACCGGCAAGGACCCGGGCGAGCGCTACCGGGCCCTGACCGAGCGTTACGGCGCGCCGGTCTATGAACGCGTCGATGCCCCGGCCAACCGCGAGCAGAAGGCCAAGCTGGGCAAGCTGTCGCCGGAGCAGGTCACCGCCGATACGCTGGCCGGTCATCCGATCATCCGCAAGCTGACCGAGGCGCCGGGCAACGGGGCGGCCATCGGCGGGCTCAAGGTGGTCACCGAGGCGGGCTGGTTCGCCGCACGCCCCTCGGGCACCGAGGACGTCTACAAGATCTACGCCGAGAGCTTCGAAGGCGAAGCGCATCTCCAGCGTATCCAGCAAGAGGCCAAGGCGCTGGTCGACGCCGTGCTGGCGGGCTGAGCTCGCATGGGGCGGTGGCGTCGCCACCGCCCTGTCATACCTGCCGATCACTGACTGGCGACGCCGGGCGACACCTCGGCGACAGTCGTTTCACTGAGACTAAAGTTGCCCCTTTCCCGGGCGATATCTCCCCTGTTCCGCTTCGTTGCCGCACCTCCGGCAGCGCCATCCGCTGACAGGGATCTACCATGCACTTCAAATCCATACGTACGCTGGTCACGCTGCTGGTGGGGGCGTGCATTGTCTTTGTGGTCGCGGCGTTGGTGGGTTACACCGTCTACGCCAACACGCGTTCGCAGGCGCTGGTGGACGCGCGTACCGACGAGTTGCTGACCGCCAGCATTCGCGAGCGCCTGAACGCGGTGGCCGGACGCGAGGCCGAGCGTATCCAGGCGCGTCTCGATCACGCCCTGACCCTGGCGCACTCCCTCGCCAACACCAATGCGCTGATGGGCGCGGTCGACGATCAGGGCCGGCGGCGGCTCTCGCTGGGCCGCGACGAACTCTCCAACCTGGTGCGCCAGACGGTGGTCGACAATCCCGACCTGCTCGACGCCTTCATCGGCTGGGAGCCCAACGCCTTCGGCAGTGACGCCTACTATCAGGGGCGCGAAGATGCCGGCTATGGCAAGGATGGGCGTTTCATGCCGTGGTGGTATCGCACCGCCGACGGCAAGATCGCGGTGCTGCCACTGGGCGATACCCTGGACAGCACCAAGGTGATGCCGAGCGGGGTACGCGAGGGCGAGTACTATCTCTGCCCCAAGGAGACCCGCAAACCCTGCATCATCGACCCCGCGCCTTACGACTATAACGGCAAGACGCTGATGGTGACCTCGTTCAACGTGCCGATCCTGGTCGATGGTGAGTTCCGCGGCAGCGCCGGGGTCGATCTCTCGGTCGACTTCATCCAGGGGCTGCTCAACGACGCCAGCCGTGCGCTTTACGACGGTGCCGGCGACTGGACGCTGATCGCCCCGCGTGGCGGGATCACCGCCTACACCGACGACCCCAAGGCCGTGGGCAAGAAAGCCAGCGAGGTGTTCGATGCCGACGTCAATGCGCTGCTCGAACAGGCGCGCCAGGGCCAGCCTGAGCTGCGTCAGGAAGGCGGCCAGATCGAGATGGCGTGGCCGTTCCATGTCGGCGCGGCCGATGGCAAGCCCTGGATCGTGTTGATCCGCCTGCCCCAGAGCGTGGCCATGGCCGGCATCAACGACCTGCAGCAGCAGCTCGCCGGCCAGCGCCATCAGGACACCCTGGCGATGCTCACGGTGGGCGCCGGTC